>JAVROZ010000339.1:0-6037 GCA_032162485.1 Mycobacterium sp. | reverse complement strand
GCGGCTCAACACCTCGGTCAGACGCGTGCGCTGCGCGTCGCTGAGTTCGGCCGCCGCACTCACTTGAGCGACGACCTCGCCACGGCGCGCCACTGCCACCTCCGCCAGAAATTGCAGCGCCTCGTCGACTGGCTGCTGACCTCTCAACAGCTCGACAGTGTTGGACAGGAGTGCATTCGTGATTCTGTTGGTTCTGCCGCTGGCGCTCTGGAGCACGTTGCGCAGCAACCCGACCCGGCCCTCGATCGGAGTTGTCTGATCGCCCAACAAGATCGCCAGGCGTGGCTGGGCCTCGAGAATGCGCGAATACCGGAATAACTGATCTTCGACCTCGTCGACCCGATCCTCGCGCTCCGCGATTTCCAACAATGCCTGCCGTGACACGTGCTCGATGGCATCGATCAGATCCGAGTTGGCAGACCACCGCTCCGAAACGGCTGTTTTCAGCAGCTCGAGCGTGGGGTCGGAAACTTTGCCGGACACCAGCTGCTCGAGCAACCTGACCCGGGGCGCGGAGTCTTCGGCTGACACGGTCAGGTACCGGGTGACCACAACTTCGCGGTTCAGCAGTTTGGCCACCGACACCAATTCATCGGCAAGCTTTTCCAGTGCTGAATCGTCGAGATCCTTCGCGATCGTGTCGAACCGGTCCCCCACGTTGCCCAGCGCCCGGCGACTCGACGATCGCATCTTTGCCAGTACCGGATACTGGACTTCAGCCGCCTCCGGCGCCATGTCATCGAGCTCATCGAGCAACCGGTCGACGGTGGCCGACCGCTGCTCATCGTCGGCAACAACATTGCGGATCAAATCCCCGGCCTGGCGCACAGCTTCGTGGCCGAGCTCCAAGCGGAGCTGACGACTCAGTTGCGCGCGGAGCAATTCGGTCTGGCGTACCCCTTGCGCTTTAATGCGTTTCGCTTCGGCTTCGGCCTGCGCCTGCATCTGTTCGGCAATCCGTCCGGCGTCGGACTTCGCCTCTTCGACGATGGTCTCCGCCTCTTCCTTCGCGGCTTCCACCGCTTTGCTGTGCGCCGTCGTCGAATCGACCAGCCGCTTGGCGGCGGTGGCCGAGTCCTTCAGCTGCTGACGCACCATCTCTTGCCGATCGGCCATCGCCCGCCGCACCGGTGGCACAACATAACGCCACACCAGGGCAACGATGGCCGCAAAGCCCACTAACTGTCCGATGAAAGTCGACATTGTGAGCTACCTCGTCGCGGCTGAAGGGGTGATGTCGACTCCAAGGATCCGACTGGCCAGCGTGGCCGACATGGCACCTACGTCGGAGCGCAGATCCATCTCCACGGCGTCCCTCTCCCGCTTCAATTGCTCGCTGGCCATTTGCAACGTCGATGCCACCTGCTGATCCGCTTGGGCGCGCGCGTCGTCGATGACCTTACGGCCCTCCGTGCGTGCATCGTCGCGGTACGACCCTGCCTGGACTCGGGCTTCTTTCATGGCCTCTTCGTAGTCGGCCCGGGCAGCGGCGAACTGCTCGGCGGACTTCTTGGAGTCTGACGCCGTCTTGGCGACCATGGCGTCGCGTTCCCGCAGCACCTTCAGGATCGGCGGCACCACCCACTTGGTGATTACTCCGAGGACCAGCAGGAAGATGGCCAGCACGAAGAAAAAGGTGGCGTTAGGAATGAGAAAGTTCTTCTGGCCGCCTTCTTCCGCTGCGAAAGTCACAGCCGAAGCAAGAGAGCGCACTTCGCCCTGAGGACCCATCACAGCGAATTACTTGACGGGAGTGGCAAAGACGAACAAGGCCATGAACGCCAGGTTGATGAAGTAGGCCGCCTCGACCAGACCGACGGTGATGAAGAACGGCGTGAACAGCCGTCCCTGGGCCTCGGGTTGGCGGGCAACACCGGCGATCAGTGCGTTACCGGCGATACCGTCACCGATACCGGCGCCGATGGCGCCACCGGCCATGATCAAGCCACCGCCGATGAGCGCGCCGGCAGCGATTGTGGGATCCAGTCCAGGCATTCCTTATCCTCCTTGATAATTGGTAGCGGTCTACCAGGGTTTGACAGGTCTAGTGGTGGTCTTCTTCTAGTTCCATGGATTGACTGAAGTACAAGACGGTCAGCAGCGCGAAAATGAACGCCTGGATGGCGCCGACAAACAAGTCGAAGGACTTCCAGATCGCATTGGGCAGCCACAAGATGTACGGCGGGAACATCGCGATCAGCGCCACCAGAATGCCGCCGGCGAAGATATTGCCAAAAAGTCGCAGCGACAACGAGATTGGCTTGGCCAGTTCTTCCACGAGGTTGATCGGCGCCAGGATTGCCACGTGGCCCTTGATCAGCTTCAGCGGGTGACCGATGATGCCGCGACGCCAGACCCCAGCCGCGTGATAACAGACGAAGACGAATAGGGCCAGCGCCAGCACGTAGTTGATGTCCGCGGCAGCAGAGGAGAGCAATTCGCTGGTCTTCTCGCCGTTCTTGTACTGCAGCGGCAGCACCGTCAGCCAGTTGGAGATCAGAATGAACACAAAGATGGTCACCGCGAGCGGCAGCACGAAGGGTGCGATCCGCATCCCGATCGCCGCCTCGACCTGATTGCGCATCTGGATGGTGACTGCCTCGAAGAACAACTGCACGCCGCCGGGTACATCGGTCGAGGTGACCTTCGAGCGCAGCCAGAACGCCAGCGCGATCACGATTACCGCGGCGATCGCGGTCGAATAGATGGTGTCGGCGTTGACCGTCAATCCGAACCAGGTGGCGGTTTTGTGCTCGCCTACCTCGATCTGGGCGGCCAGGATCGACTCATTCATCGCCGGCGCTCCTCCCTTCAGTACCTTCCGATCCGGTCAGTACCCCGCCCTCGGGGGTCTCAAGCGTCGCGTCCGGATCCCCGTTACGCAGCTTCTTCCACACCGGAAGCGCAGTCGTTGCCACCAGGAGCACCTGGAAGAGCGCGAGACCAAACACCACGCCCAACCCTTCGGGCCGGAAGAT
This sequence comes from Mycobacterium sp., assembly GCA_032162485.1. Taxonomy (GTDB): domain Bacteria; phylum Actinomycetota; class Actinomycetes; order Mycobacteriales; family Mycobacteriaceae; genus Mycobacterium. The sequence continues at coordinate 3,059 of JAVROZ010000339.1, read as the reverse complement.
AAAGGCGATGATTAGCGCCAGGATGGTGATGATCGCGACCCGCGACGCCGAGTTGATGGCCATCGAGCTCTTCAGCGGGTGATCACGCGAGGTGATCGCGTCCACCGAACGCCGAACCAGTAAGGCGTTGAGCAAACCCAGCAGCAACCCGATGCCGAAGAACGCCCCCACCATCGGGTGACCGGCGTAAGCGGCGATCAGGGTCGCCACCGCCGTCACTGCGACGCTGATGACAAATAGGCGAACCGGACGGAACGCAACAGCGGGAAACACCAACGGCGCATCCTGCGCTGGTGTCGTCACTGCAGCACCTCAATCCCGGGTTGATGGAGCGTGAACCACGTCACTTGCTGATCCGTGGCCCGCCGAGCGTATCGCAAGGGTCACGATGGAATCACCCAAGGGGTAGCTCCCTGTGTCGGTCTTCGTTCGGCGCGACCGGATATGCATCCGGCAGGCCGGGGGGCCGGCAGCCCGCGAGGTTTAATTCGGGGCTCTACCAGCACCGTACCATAAACTAGGTGGCACTACTACCGGTCGTCGTAGTCCTCGTCGCGGCGGCGCAGTAGCGGGATTACGGTCGCGACGCCCGCGATGATGATCGCTCCCAACATGACCGCCGCGGTATGACGCGGGTCGAAAAAGATCGTGCTCGCCGCACCGAACGCGACGATGCCAACCCACAAGTAGATGAGCAGAACCACCCGGCGATGTGAGTGACCGATCTGCAACAACCGGTGGTGCAGGTGCATCTTGTCGGGGGTGAAGGCGCTGCGGCCGGCCCGAGTGCGACGGACGATCGCCAGCAGCAGGTCGAGCATCGGCACGAACATGACGGCCACCACCAGCAGGAACGGCGACAGCAGAGCAAACACGTCGCGGGCACCATAAGCGTTCTGGGAAATCGGGCCGGCGGCAGTCGTGGAGGCGGCCGCGAGCATCAAGCCGATCAGCATCGACCCGGAATCGCCCATGAAGATCCGGGCCCGGTGAAAGTTGTGCGGCAGAAAGCCCAGGCAGGCGCCCGCCAGGACCACGGATATCACGGCCGGCGGGTAATAGAGCACGTCACCGCCGTGGTCACGAAGTAGACCAACCGAGAACACGCAGATTGCCAGCGCCGTGATGAGGCCCAGTCCGGCAGCCAGTCCGTCGAGGCCGTCGACGAAGTTCATTGCATTGACGATCGACACCGTCAGCGCCAACGTGAGCAGGATGGACGAGGCCTGATCCAGCACGATGGTGCCGACGCCGCCCACCGGGATGTAGAGCACACTCCAGGCCACACCCATGGTGACCAGCACGCTGGCCGCCGTGATCTGACCGGCGAACTTCGTCAGCGCGTCCAGCCCCCAACGGTCGTCGATCAGACCGATTCCCATGATCACCGCGCCGGCGACCATCACCGCAGGCATACCGGTCGAATAGACGAACCCGCGCGTGAGGGCCGGAAGCTGCGAAGCGAGGAAGACGGCGGAGACCACGCCGAGAAACATCGCCAACCCACCCATGCGCGGGGTAGGTGTCTCATGCACATCACGCTCCCGCGGATAAGCGACAGCACCCAACCGGGTGGCCAACACGCGCACCGGCCCGGTCGCAAAGTAGGTGATGATCGCCGCGGTCAATCCGACCAGAGCTAACTCACGTAACGGGACGCCGGCGCTGCGATCCGAAAGGGCGAGCAAACCACCGGCAAGGCTGGCCACGTCGCTGGACATTTCGAGACCGTACTTCACCAACCTGAGACGCCTGTCAGGCGATCAGGCTGGCCGCGTCCACACCCAATACCTCAGCAATGCGTTCGGTGCTCACCGGTCCCTCGCGCAGGATGCGTGGGGCGTTTCCGCTCAGGTCCAGGATCGTCGAGGCGGCTTGCTGCGCGGAAGCTCCGGCATCGAGGTAGGTGTCGACACGATCGCCGAGTTGACGTCGCGCCTCGTCCGCGTCGACGGCGGCCGGCTGGCCGGAGACATTCGCGCTCGACACCGCCATGGGTCCGACCTCGCGCAACAGCTCTATCGCGACCGGGTGCAACGGCATCCGCAGCATCACGGTGCCGTGCGCGTCGCCGAGGTCCCAACGCAGAGAAGGCGCCTGGACCACCACCAGGCTGAGCGCACCCGGCCAGAATGCGCGCACCAGGTCGCGCGCCCCGTCGGGCATGCCGTACACCAGCCCTTCGATCGTGTGCCAGGAACCGACGAGTACACCCACCGGCATGTCGCGGCCACGGCCCTTGGCCGCGAGCAGGGCGTCCACCGCGGTGCTGTCGAACGCGTCGGCGCCGATGCCGTAGACGGTGTCCGTCGGCAGCACAACCAGCCGGCCGGCTTTCAGCGCCGCTACCGCAGAGATGATTCCGCGTGAGCGCTGGTCCGGGTCGGCGCAGTCGAAGATGTCAGCCATTGGCGCCGCTCCTCCTGGCAGTCACAAATCGTGGCCGTCCGGTCAGATCGTTGCGGGCCACGATGTCCTCGAAAAGCCCTGTTTCATTGATGGATTCGATGGTCGCGGCCGACGTGGTGTCGTCATGCTCGACGGCGAACAATCCGCCGGCTCGCAACCAACGCCCGGCCAGCGTCACAACGGCGGGTATCACCGCCATTCCGTCGGGTCCGCCAAAGACCGCGTGCGGTGGATCATGCTGTGCCACTTCGGGGTCCAGCACGGCATCGTCGGGAACATAGGGCGGGTTCGCGACGAGGAGGTCTACCTGCGCGTCGAGTTCCGCCAGCAGACCGGGTGTGCTTATGTCCGCTCGAACCAACTCCACGCCGGTGCCCTCGGCGTTGCGCCGTGCGTATTCGAGGGCCACATCTGAATTGTCGATGCCGATGATTCGGGCGACCGGCCAATGCCGGGCCAGCGCAACCGCCAACGCACCCGAACCGGTGCACAGGTCGACGATGCAGGGCTGGCCCGAAATCGATTGTGCGCCAACCCACTCCAGTATGGATTCGGTCTCCGGCCGCGGGATGAACACCCCCGGACCGACGTGCAGCAACACTGGCCCGAATCCCACCGTCCCTATCAGATGTTGCAAAGGCACCCGCTGC
>JAVROZ010000338.1:0-4436 GCA_032162485.1 Mycobacterium sp. | reverse complement strand
ACCGGACCGCCGAGGCAGTCCGGCTAGGTGAGCCACGCCCTCCAGGGCACACCGCAGCGGGCCGGGGCACTTAGCGATTCGCCGGAGTCAGCCAACGACACAGGGGGTATGAGCAAGGCGTGGAGTGGGTGGTGTCGCACGCAGTGGCGATCGGGTCGGCCTTGGTTGCGGCGTTGGTTGCGGCGATAGGCATCGTCGTTCGGCAGGTGGCCCTGCAACGTGCTGCCGTTGACGACGAACCAGTCGGGATTGTCCAGGGCGTACTACGCGACCGCTTGTGGTGGGCAGGAACGGCTGCAGCCGGCGCCGGGTACGCGTTCCAGGCGATCGCTCTGGCGCACGGGTCGCTGTTGTTGGTGCAACCGCTGCTGGTGTCATCGCTGTTGTTTGTGCTGCCGCTGAGCGCCTGGCGATCGGGTCATCGGGTGACTGGCGCCGAGTGGGGCTGGGCGGTCCTGCTGACTGCCGCGTTAGCGGTCTTCGTGTTAGTGGGACAGCCGCGCGAAGGGCATTACCGACCGCCGGTGCCGGCGTGGTCACTGGCGCTGACCGGTGCCGCGGTGATCGTCGTGATCTGCGTGGTGGTGGCCCGTCGCACCAGTGGTCGGGTGCGGGCAGCCGCGCTGGGGGCCGCGGTGGCAGTTGGACTCGGCGTGATAGCCGTGCTGACCAAGACCTGCACCCATCGGTTCAACATCGGCGGCACTCACGCCCTGCTCACCAGTCCGGCGCTGTACCTGCTGGTGGCGCTCGCCGTCGTGGTAACAGTGTTGCAGCAGTGGGCCTTCCGTTCGGGTGCCTTGCAGGCGTCGGTACCGATCATGCTCGTGGGTGAACCGGTTGTCGCGGTGGTGCTCGCCATCGTCGTGCTGGGCGAGCAGCTCTCGGCGCGCGGCGTTGGAGTCGTGGCGCTACCGGTAGCACTCGCGGCGATGATGGCAGCCACCATCGGACTCGGCCGCGGCGAGGGCGCCCACACCGAGGACGCGGCCAAACCGCCCGACCTCGAACGCGCACGTAACTAGTTGATGTGCCGCAGGGCCGCCCACGCCCCGGTACACCACAACGCCCAGACCACTAGCAGCGGCTGAAACAGCAGCCGGATACCGCGGGCGAGGTCGGAGTCGAGCCCGAAGGCGTTCGCGTGCGTGACGAATTGAGAGATGTTGCCGGGAAACACCGCAACAAAGAAGATCGCCACCAAAATTCCGACCGGCACTCGCCACCGGGCTAGAAGCGCCAGACTCGCGCCGAGCCCGATTTCGATCACGCCCGAGGCGATCACGACGACATCGGCGTTCACCGGCAGCCACGGCGGGACCTGAGCGTAGAAGGCGGTCCGGCCGAAGCTCAGATGACTCACCCCGGTGAATATCAAGGTGGCGCCGAGAACAAATCTCGCAACAGTTCGGGACCGGGTGGACCTGGGTCGCTCGACGCCGGTATCACTCATCGGGAGCGACGATCGTCCTGCGACTGCAGCAGGAAGTCCACGAGGACGGCGGCCATGTCACCGATCGCGTTGCGGGCGATGACCTCGAAACCGTGGGTACTGAGCGTGGGCAGGCACAGCAGTCCCGCTCGCGGGGCGAGGCCGCTGGCCTTGGCGTGGGAGGCGTCGGACTCGAAGGCGCCCAGCACGGCCGCTTGAGGTTCGAGCCCCCGCCCGGCGGCGATCTTCATCAGGCGGTCGGCAACATCTTTGTCGTAGACGCATAGCGCGTCGCTATAGCCGACGATCGGGCCGCCGGCGACGCTGGTGGCGTATTCCCGCTCAGTCGGACCGACCTCCAAAGCCAGCGTCAGCGTGCCGGGCAACGTGGCACTGGCGTAGGAGCCTCCCACCCCGCCGATCTCTTCGTTGGTGGTGAAGACCAGGTACACGTCGTCGGACGGACGCTGGCCGGCGTCGTGCAGCTGTCGTGCGACATCCAACAGGGCGGCTATCGCGGCGCGGTCGTCGAGGAAGTATGAGCCGACGTAGTCGCCGACGTCGACCAGGTTCCTCTTGCTGCGGTGTACGCAGACCCGGGTGCCGGGACCGACCCCAGCTTCGGCCAGCTCATCGCAGGTGCGGCCAGTGAAGACGTAAACATGCTGCCAATCCAGGGCCCGGTCCCCCTGGTCGGGTTTGGTCTCCCAGATCCGCTGGCTCTCCTTCGTCGTGTGCTCAGAGCCCAGGGTGAGCACCGCGGTGAGGATGTCGTGGTCGCCCAGTACTGCCACGGGGCCCAGCCCGAAGTTGCCGGGATACATCACCCCCAGCTGTGTCAGCTGCAGCGTGCCCTCGGGTGTTATCCGTTTGACGAGCATGGACAGTTCGTCCATGTGCGCCAGGACCCGGGTTCCGGCGCTGGGCCCGGTGGGGGGTTTCCATCGGTGACCCCGCTGGGCGGTGGCGTCGTTACCGGAACCGCTGGTGCCGCGGATGTAGCCGATCAGGTTCCCAGCATCGTCCGTCCACACATCATCGACGCAGGGTTGCAGTTCGCGGGCGCATACGGCGCGCACCGGTTCTTCCTGACCGCACGGCCCATAGGTCCATAAGAGTTCCTGCAACAGGCTGGCGGTGGAGTCGTTGTCGCGCTGCGGCATCAAATCCCTTTCTGCGGCTGCATTTCTGCGGCCATGCCCCGATCCTTCAGGACTACCGGTACTTTGGCATCACACCAGGTCCGTCTCAGGTCCGTCTCAGGGACCCATCGACTACCTTCGACGGTATGTCTGGAGTCTCCGGAAACGATCGAATAGATGACGTCTCCCCCGGCGATGTCATCGCCCTCGACCGCGGCTCGGGTGAAGAGTCCTACAAGGTGGTGTTCAAGGACTCCACCGACGCCGGGTACGTCGTCACGCTGGAGGGCGACAAGGGCGAAACCTGTCAGATCGACTTTGCTGCCGGGACCGCGGTGAGACGGTCATTGGCCGCGAAGTGGGAATCCGCGCAGAGTCCCACATCGAATATCGAGCAAAGTTAAACCCGCCGAAAGGCGGCAACTTTCAATCTCTTCGATGAAAAGGTCGAAATCCGCGCTAGGCTCCTCGACGTCAGGGTCACAGCGCGCGACGGGAGCCCAATATGAAGGACGAAGCGGAGGAACTTGTCCAGCAGGAAGTCCGGCAAGACGCCCGTCGGCTACGCGAGTTTCCCACATTCGAGAAGTTCACGGACGATGAGCTGGATCGGCTCGCGCGCGCTTCTCATCACACTTCCCAGTCCGTGCCTTGGCCGCTGATTCGTGAGCAGACCCCATCAGACGACTGCTTCATTCTGCTTCGCGGCGAGGTCGGGGTATACGTCGGCGACGAGCGCGTAGCCGTGGTGGGACCGGGTGAAGTGATCGGTGAATCCGCGCTGCGGCAGGGGAAGTTGCGTTCGGCGACGGTGACGACCATCGGGCCGGCAGAGGTGTTGCGTATCGAGCGCGATGACCTCGCCCGATTGCTGGATGAGATCCCCGCACTGCGTGAAACCATGGACGCCACGGCCGCGCGGCACGTATCGGCAGCTCCGCAACCCAAACCCAAGCCGACACGTTCGAAGGTGAACGCCTCGATCCCGACGGACCTGGTCGAGCGGTTCGAGCGGGCCGCCGACAACGCTGGTGTCCCGGCCTCGGACGCGCTAGAGGATGCGCTGTCCCAGTGGATAGAACAGCACAGCACTGCGCAACCGGCGCGATAGATCGCTGACGGGTAGCAGACGTCGCGATCACTGCGCCTAGAGACCGTTCGCCCCGCCGCCCGCTACGCTGCGGCCTACGAGCACGCTGACACCACACCGCGGTCGTTCGCGAGTGCAACTGAATCCGATCAATATGCCCGTCTTAAAGGCCGGATGGACTCGAGGTCAGTACTATTCCAAACACAAACCAGCTCCGGGAAACGCGGGGGCATATGACTGCCCGGAATGGTTCACTTCACCGAACAGCATGCACCGAACAGCACAGAAGGAACGTTAGCTAGGGCCATGACAGAGCTGGTTACGGGGAAAACTCTGCCAGATGTGGTTGTCACCGGCATTGCCATGACGACCGCCATCGCTACTGACGCCGAGGACACGTGGAAGTGTTTGCTCGGCGGCCAAAGCGGGATCCGCACCCTCCATGACCCGTTCGTTGAGCAGTTCGACCTGCCCGTACGCATCGGCGGGCACTTGTTGGAAGACTTCGACAGCACACTGACGCGCATCGAGCTGCGGCGGCTGTCGTACCTGCAGAAGATGTCCACCGTGCTCGGCCGGCGGGTTTGGGAAAACGCCGGGTCACCCGAGGTCGACACCCGGCGGCTGATGGTGTGTATCGGCACTGGCATGGGCTCGACCGAGGAGCTCATCTGGGGCTATGACGCACTGCGTGAGCGCGGCACCAAGGCCTTCTACCCGTTGGGCGTGCAGAAATACATGCCCAACGGGCCAGCTGCGACCGTGGGGTTGG
>JAVROZ010000337.1:0-3012 GCA_032162485.1 Mycobacterium sp. | reverse complement strand
CTCCCGCGCGACCCCCGCGCCGACGATCTTGGGCAGCAAATAACTGGTGCCCATGTCCATCGAGGAGAATCCCGCTTTGATGAACACCGAGCCGAATCTGGCGGTCTCAGAGGCGATTCGGACGTCGGAGTGCAGCGCGAACGCCAGCCCGCCGCCGACGGCGACGCCGTTGACGGCGGCGATCACCGGTATCGGCAGCTCGTACAGCCGGATGTACAGGTTGGCCAGCCGCACCTGGGCGTCGTAGCTGATTTTGAACGGCGGGGTCTGCGGCTTTGGTGCTGTCCACGCCGCCCCAGTGCCGCTCAGGTCGGCGCCGGCGCAGAATCCGCGACCGGCACCGGTCAAAATCGCCGCGCGGTACTCGCCGTTGCCCAAGGTGTCCAGCGCGTCGTCCATGGCATCGATCAGCGACCCATCGATGGCGTTCAGTCGATCGGGACGGTTCAGCGTGACGCAGGCGATGTTGTCGTCCAGCGTTTCCAGTTCCACGGCGTTCATGAGCGCCAATGTAAGCGTGGCCGCCCTCGCCCGCGCGACCGGGCGCTAGCCGCCCGACAAGTATCCGACGGTCGCAATCGTCAGCGAATGCACCGCGGTGGACACCGAATCCACCAGCGGAAGCGTGTTGTTCATGCCGGTGACCTCGAGCGTGCGGCGAACCGAGCCGCTGGTGACGAGCGCCCACTCGATGCCTGAGTCGTGACAGTGTTTGTCCAGCGTCATCAGGTCCCGAAGACCTCTGACGCAGCAGAAATCGACTGCGGTTGCATCGACCACCAAGCCCGACGCCGTCGCGGCGTAACGAAAGACGTTCTCGCTGACGCGGTCAGCGTTGCAGGCATCGATCTCGCCTCCGATCCGCACGATCGTCGCGCCGTCTTCGACGTAGGGGCACAGCCACGCGCCGTTGCAGTCAATCAGGTAGTCGCCGGAATCCAGTAATTGAGAAATGCTCTTGGCAGCCTTCATTGAACAATCCATCCTTGATGGCTCGTGAATTGAAAGAAAGGCGGCGATGCAACCGCACCGGATGGGGTCTGAGGCACGCCACTCCTACGACGCCTTCTACCGGCTGGCACCTCAACCTTGGATAGAAACGAACATACGCCAACCGGCGCGAGCCGACAAGACGAAGCCGGATCAGCCGCGGCCATTATGACGTCTCAGCCACGACTTCGGTTGTGCCGGAGCCGGATTCGCGATGTCGGTGAACCGGCGTCAGGTGGCCCACGCTGGGTGAGACGGCCCTGACTACCTGGCATCGTCGCAGCAAACCTACATCGGGGCCCGCTGCACCCATTACGGCGCAGCACCATCGCCTGTCGTAGGCAGGTTCCCACGAACGGCCAGGACGCCGACAAATGTTTGCTGTGGAGCCGTTTGCGCAGCAAAGGCTTGGGAACCCTGGTTGTCTCAGGAAGTCGCTCATGGAGGTGCAGTGTGCCGAACTCGTCGATCAAAAACGAGAAGATGTACAAGGACTTACGCAAAGAAGGCAGCTCGAAAGAAAAGGCCGCGCGGATATCCAATGCGGCGGCCGCGCGAGGCACGAAATCGGTCAGTCGTAAGGGCGGAAAATCCGGTTCCTACGACGACTGGACGGTCGCCGACCTGAAAAAGCGAGCTAAAGAACTCGGCGTAACCGGCTATTCCGGGCTGACCAAAGACAAGTTGATCAGCAAGATTCGCGATCACTGACCGGCTCGGAATGTCGATCCGGCCGGCCAGGGTGTCAGCGCCTATTGTCGGCTCGTGACCCATCCAGCCGAGCCGGCCGTCGTGATCCATACCGACGGTGGCTGCCGACCCAATCCCGGTCCTGGCGGTTGGGGTGCGGTGCTGCGTCACGGCGGGCACATCCGGGAGATGTGCGGCGGGGAGTCCGGCGATACCAGCAACAACCGGATGGAACTGACCGCGCCGATCATGGCGCTGGAGGCGCTGACCAGGCCCGTGCTGGTACACCTCTACACCGACAGCACCTACGTCCGCAACGGCATCACCAAGTGGGTGCTCGGCTGGGAGCGCAACGGATGGAAGACGGCCGCCAGGCAGCCGGTGAAAAATGTCGACCTCTGGCAGCGGCTTCAAGCGGCCTGCCTACGTCACCGGGTCGAGTGGTTCTGGGTGAGGGGTCACTCGGGAGTCGTCGACAACGAATTGGCCGATCAGCTGGCGACCCGGGGCTTGCTGGCAGCGATCGAGGCAGGCTACTCCCGGACGACGTCGCCGGGATCTTTGTCGGGCCGCAGTCCACGCCAGCTAGGTTGACGCAGTCGGTCATCCGACGTCCATTCGCTGTAGCGGACCTCACCGACCAACGTCGGTTCGACGAACGTCACACCCTTGGCATCTTGGCCGGTAAGCCTTGTGCTGAAGGGTGATTGGTCGGTGCGCAGCGGTTCGAGTGTCTTCTTCAGGTTGGTCAGGTCGCGCTCGGTGAAGCCGGTGCCGACGCGTCCGGCGAAATGCAGCCCGTCGGCGGTGGGGATGCCCATCAACAGCGAACCGATGCCGCTGGTGCGCCCACCCTCACCGGCGCGCCAACCGCCGATCACCACTTCTTGGGTGTTCCAGTACTTGTCCTTGACCCAGGACGACGAACGACGGCCTGGCTGGTAGGTGGAATCGCGCTTCTTGGCGATCACGCCCTCCCACTGGCGTTTGCGCGAGTACTCCAGCGCCTCGGCGCCGTCACCCGATAGCAGGTCGGGCACGCTCAGACCGCCGGCGGAAGCCAACGTCTCCAATAGCTTTCGGCGGTCGCGATATTTGGCCCGCAACAATGATCTGCCGTCCAGATACAACAGATCGAATGCCCGAAACTCGATGCGGGTGGCGCGCGCCCGGTTCTGCATCTCGGAGAAGCTGGGCACACCGGACGCATCGAGCGCGACCACCTCGCCGTCGAGCACGGCATGATGCTCGCCAAGATCGGCTGCCAGAGAGCGAAGTGCAGGGAATTCGTTGGTGAGGTCGCGTCCGCTGCGCGATCGCAACCGCAATTCG
>JAVROZ010000336.1:0-3486 GCA_032162485.1 Mycobacterium sp. | reverse complement strand
GCGTCGACTTAACCATTGACGATCAGCGGAAGCGAGATCATGCCCGCACCGCCGGTCACCACCAGGACCCAGCGACCATCGACGGGCAGGTTTACCTCGATGGGGAAGATGGCGAATCCGAGCTCCGCGTCGATGGCCGCCTCGGGCAACTCGAAATCGACGGTCAGCGGCTCGTCACCCGTTGGGGGCCTGATTTCGACGCCGATTCGCCGCTCCGGATTGCCCGTCTCCGATTGCGTCAGTACCACGAGCAGAAACCGGGCCAGCCGATCAGTCCCGACGGCGAATCTCAGCAGTACACCGCCCGAGACACTGAGTTTGTTATCGACCGCTGACGCAGCCTCGGCCAGCAAGGCCCCGACTATCACGTGGGTGAACCTACCGCTCCGCTCCCTCGCCCGGCTAGGGCTGCGGCTGCGGTGCGCCGCCGTAACCCAATTGGGAAGCCGTGTAGCGGGCGCCGTCGGTGACGGGTACGGCCTGCACCGCGGTGCCGTAGGCGCAGATTTCGGTCCACACGTCGCCGAGTTCGGTCGTGTCGAAGCGCATTCCGACGATGGCATTGCCGCCTTTGGCGCGCGCCTCGTCCATGAGCCGGGACATCGCCTCGTTGCGGCTCTCGGCGAGGTTCTTGGTCATCCCTTGCAGCTCGCCGCCGAACATGGACTTGAAACCGGCGCCGAACTGCGCGAAAGCATTTCGAGACCGGACGGTGAGCCCGAAGACCTCGCCGCACACGCGTTGGATCTCCCAACCGGGAATGTCATTGGTGGTGACGACGAGCAACGGACGACCTTTCTGTCGAGATAAGAGACGGTAGTTCCCGCTGCAGGTTACGCCGGAGTTGCCGATATATTCGACGAAGTCAACGTCAGGAGGCTCTCTCGTGGATGCTGCGGGGCAGCCCGACCTCCTTGAGGACATCGACTTCGACGATCTGGCGTCGCCCCAGCTGACCCAAGTCCAGCGTCAGATCCTGGAGTTCACCGAGGCCAGACACGTCGATCTCGATATCGAGAAGATGCTTGCGGAGGCATGGGGCCAAACCGGTCTGGCGGGGGACGCCGATCTGGACAACACCGACGGCTTCCTTGACCGCCTGACCGCGCATGTCGACGCGATCGAAGCCGACGACGGGCTGCGTCAGCTCACCAGGTCGAGCCTGCGCCAACGGGTGGTGCGACTGCTGCGCAACCGGATGTCGTTGAGCGAACTCATCGGACGTTTCCCTGAGATCGAGTCGATCCCGATCGACAAGCCGTTCATCGTCGTCGGGATGCCCCGGTCCGGGACGACCCATTTGGTGAACCTGATCGCCGCAGATCCACGCCGGCGCGCTCTGCCGTACTGGGAGAGCCAGGACCCGATACCGGCCCGCGGCCAAGGTCCCGATCGCTTCGGCGTGGATCCGCGCTACACGCGGACCAAGCAGGAGCACGACGCGCTCATGGTCAGTGCCCCCGTGGTGGCCGCCATGCACGACCGTTTCCCAGAGGCTATCGAGGAGGAGGTCGAACTCCTCGACCTGGACCTGGCCTCCTATGTGCTGGAATGGCATGCGCGCGTGCCGGGTTGGCGTGATTTCTACCTTGGCCTGGACCAGCATCGGCACTACGTGTACTTAAAGAAAGTTCTGCAGGCCCTGACATTTTTGCGCGGCCCCCGGACCTGGGTCCTCAAGAGCCCGCAGCACTGTGAGCAACTCGGCGCGCTGATGTCGACCTTCCCCGACGCGACAGTGGCATTCACGCACCGTGATCCGGTCGCCGTGGTCCAGTCGGCGATCACGATGATGGCCTACTCGGATCGCCTGCGCCGCAACAGCATTGACCCGGAGTGGCTGCTGGATTACTGGAGCGACCGCGTCCACCGCTTGCTCAGTGCGTGCGTGCGTGACCGCGGGCTGGTGTCGGCCGAACGCAGCCTCGATATCAGCTTCCACCACCTCAACGGCAACGAAATGCCCTTGCTGGAAGAACTTTATCGACGCGGTGGAGTGGACCTGACGGCCAAGGTGCGCGGACAGTTCCAGAAATATCTCGATGGCAATCCGCGTGGCAAGCATGGCCGGATCCGCTACGATCTGCAGCGGCACTTCGGTGTCTCGGCCGACGACCTCCGCGCGCGGTTCGCCTTCTACTTCGACAGGTTCGATGTCCGTGCCGAGTGAAGGAGAATCAGTGATGTCCGAACCGGTCTATCGAAGCCGCCCCGGCGCCGACGCCATGCGCCCCGCCGCAGCCGAGCGCGCCGAGCAGGTCGCACCCGGATTGTGGTGCTCCCCAGGCCTGTCGAACTCCTACTTGCTGACCACCGATGACGGGCGAGTGATCGTCAACACCGGGATGGGTTTCGAAGGCCCGGTGCACCGCGCCAATTTCGATGCAGTCGACGCCTCGCCGGTGCGCTACATCATCTTCACTCAGGGCCACGTCGACCACGTCGGCGGACTGGACAGTGTGCGCGACCCGGACACCACTGTTGTCGCACAAGCGAATTGGATACTCTGGCGAGATGACAACGAACGCCTCATCCCGTATCGAGCCAGCCGCAGCGCGTTCGCCTTCAAAGACATCCTGACCACCGGTATCCAGGCGATTCAGCGACGCCTCGGCACCAAGCGGCTGTCACCCCAGAGTGTTCCCACTGTCGATCTCGACTTCGACGACACACTCACCTTGCAGGTCGGGGGGCGCCGATTGGAACTGATCTCCGTGCCTGGGGGAGAGACCAACGATTCGCTAGTGGTGTGGTTGCCCGAAGAACGAATATGTCTGTGCGGAAACACTTTCGGGCCGATATTCGGCCACATCCCCAACCTCGTCACGATGCGCGGTGACCGGTACCGGGATGCACTGACCGCGATCGCGTCGGTCGAGCGAGTGCGCGAGCTCGGGCCTGAACTGTTGGTAACCGGCCATTTCGAACCGATTGCGGGCGCCGACCGCATCAACAACGAACTGACCCGACTGCGCAACGCCATCCAGTACATTCACGACCAGACCGTGGCCGGCATGAACGCAGGCAAAGATGTGTGGACATTGATGCGTGAGATCGTCCTACCCGCGGAATACGAAGTGGGCGAAGGCTATGGCAAGGTGGCTTGGGACGTGCGTGCCGTCTGGGAGAACTACTCCGGTTGGTTTCATCACCGCTCGACCACTGAACTCTATCCAGTCGCTTTCGACGCGGTTGCCGCCGACGTGGTCGAATTGGCCGGCGCACAAGCGCTGGTCGATCGTGCGCGGGCACACCTGGACACGGGGCGTCCGTTGCACGCGATCCACCTCGCGGAGTTGGTCGTCGAAGACCACCCGGGAGCTCGTGACGTGCTCCGCGCAGCCCACCAGGAACTGCTGGCCGCCAGCACCAACTTCTGGGAAACGGCATGGCTCAAACAACGGATCGCGAGTAACTCATGACACCCGCACTACGCCCAGAAGACCTGTACCACACCGGCATTGTGGTGCCCGACCTCGACGCCGC
>JAVROZ010000335.1:0-4413 GCA_032162485.1 Mycobacterium sp. | reverse complement strand
GAATCTTCGACGCGCTGCGCGCGGACGGCGAGGTGGTGCGCATCGACGAGCGCCCCGAGCTGGGACTCCGTCCGCGGTTGGCGATCGGCATTCATCAGCCTTCACCTGCGCCACGGTTGCCACCGTTGTTCGCGGGCACGATTTGGGTGCAGCTCGACTCGCAGCCGCTGGCCGTCGACGCCGACGAGATGTTGCGGGGCGCGGCGGTGCTGGCCGCCCGGATCATGGCCCGGCTGGCAGCTCGACCCTCAACACACGCCCGGCGCATGCAGCAACTGCTTGGGCTGGCCGAAGGCGACCCCTTCAACATCACCGACATGACCCTCACGGCCCGCGAACTCGGCCTGCCCATCGACGGCACCGCCGCCCTGATCGGCTGGGACACCACCGTGAATACCGACCGCCAGGCCCGAATTGCTGACGTTGTCGCACTGAGCGCGAGCGCCTTTCGTCGCGATGCTCAGGTCGCGTCAAACGGTTCACGAATCTATGTGCTGCTGCCGCAGATCGCGGCCATCCGGTCGCTGACCTCGTGGGTGCGCGGCACCATCGGCTCGCTGCGCGCCGAGCTGGGCGTGGAGCTGCGGGCGGTGATCGCCGCGCCGATCGCCGGTCTGGCCGGAGTCGCCGCGGCGCGCACCGAGGTAGATCGCGTGCTCGACAGCGCTGAGCGACACCCCGGCGCGATCGGCCAGGTGACCTCGCTGGCCGAAGCGCGCACCACGGTCCTGCTCGACGAGATTGTCACCCTGGTCGGCACGGACCCACGACTCGTCGACCCGCGGATTCACGACCTACGGGCACAGGATGCGGCACTGGTCGAAACCCTGCGGGTCTACCTGGACAGCTTCGGTGATATCGGCGCTGTGGCGCACTCGCTGCGAGTGCACCCCAATACCGTGCGTTACCGGGTGCGGCGGATCGAGAAACTCCTATCGACCTCGCTGGCCGATCCTGAAGTGCGACTGTTGCTTTCGCTCGGCCTGCGGGTGTCGGACAATCCGGGCTGAAACTCCCGGCGACATGGTTCGGCGCGCAGGGTAAGGTACGTCGCAATCATTCGGCAAACCGGGAAATGCCGAGCGGGATTTCGTGGAGGTGCCCATGACGGAACAACCGCCCGACTATCCTCCGCCCCCGTCGGGCGGCGGCTATGGATACACGCCGCCACCACCACCGGGGTATGGGTATCCGCCGCCGACACCGGGGTATGGGTATCCACCGCCGACACCGGGCGGCTATGGGTATTCGCCGGGTTACCCGGTCGCACCGAGCACCGGCACCAACGGGCTCGCCATCGCGTCTCTCGTATGCTCCGTGGTCGGTTTGGCCTGTATGGGTTTTGGGTCTTTCCTGGGAGTCATCTTTGGCATCATTGCGCTGAACCAGATCAAGAAGACCGGTCAAGGCGGGCACGGATTGGCACTCGCCGGAATAATCACCGGCGGCATCGTTACCGCATTCTGGGTAGTCCTATTCGTTGTCGGTGCGTTTGCCGGAGCCTTCGGTCACCACGACAACGACAACCACAACCAGTATCACCACCACCGGTACGGGAGCAGCGCGGTGATTACCGTCGTCCACGAGCAGCCAACCTCGTCTGGACTCATCACCTGCTAGGAAGCGCCGAGTTCGAAGTCGGTGCCGCGCAATAGTTTCGCTCAGGGTGAGGGTAAGTGGAAGTGTTGCACCATATTTCCGTGGGGCTAGGCTGCGTGAGTGGCCGATCATCCGTCGTCATATCTGGTTTTGGCATCGCAGCGCAGCGGCAGCACGCTGCTGGTCGAATCACTGCGTGCGACCGGCGTGGCCGGTGAGCCTCAGGAGTTCTTCCAGTATCTACCGACCACCAGCCAGTCCCCGCAGCCGCGGGAGTGGTTCGCCGATGCTGACGACGAGTCGATCCTGGACTTGCTCGATCCGCTGGACGAGGGAAAGCCGGACCTCGCGCCGCCGGAGATCTGGCGCGATTACATCCGCACGGTTGGTCGCACACCCAACGGCGTGTGGGGCGGCAAACTGATGTGGAACCAGACGCCGCTGCTATTGGACCGGGCATCGGGGTTGCCCGATCGATCCGGTCACGGCTTGCTGGCCGCCATCCGCGATGTCGTCGGCGAGGATCCGCTGCTCATTCATATCCACCGACCCGACGTGGTGTCGCAGGCCGTGTCGTTCTGGCGGGCGGTGCAGACCCGGGTATGGCGTGGCCGGCCCGACCCGGTCCGCGATGCACGTGCCACCTACCACGCCGGGGCGATCGCGTTCGTGGTCAAAATGCTGCGCGATCAGGAAAAAGGTTGGCGGGACTGGTTCGCCGAAGAAAACGTCAAACCGATTGAGATTTCCTATCCGGTGTTGTGGCGCAACCTGACTGAGGTGGTGGCCGACATTCTCGAGCAGTTGGGGCTCGACCGGGGACTGGCACCCGAACCGGTACTGCAGCGGCAGGCCGACCAGCGTTCCGACGATTGGGTGGACCGCTACCGGGTAGACGCGGAAAAAGAAGGGTTACCAACATGACCGTCCAGACCGAGGCACGGCGCGTAGACGAACTGCGGCTGCTGGAAGCCGAAGCGGTGCATATCATCCGCGAAGTCGTCGCCGAACTGGAACGGCCGGTGCTGCTGTTCTCTGCCGGCAAGGATTCGATCGTGCTACTTCGTCTGGCGGAGAAGGCTTTTCGTCCCGTGCCGCTGCCGTTTCCCGTCATGCATGTCGACACCGGACACAATTTTCCCGAGGTCATCGAATTCCGGGACCGCCGGGTGACCGGCGAGGGTCACAAACTGATCGTCGCGTCGGTCCAAGACTCCATTGACAAGGGCCGGGTGCCGGATCCGGGTCCCAGCGCTTCGCGCAACCGAGCCCAAACCCGCACGCTGCTCGACGCATTGGAGGAGGGTGGATTCGACGCGGCGTTCGGCGGTGCCCGCCGCGACGAGGAACGCGCCCGCGCCAAGGAGCGGATCCTGAGTTTTCGCGACGAGTTCGGTCAATGGGACCCGCGTGCCCAGCGCCCCGAGCCGTGGACGCTCTACAACGGCCGGATCAAGAAAGGCGAACAGGTCCGGGTGTTTCCGTTGAGCAACTGGACCGAGCTCGACATCTGGCGCTACATCGAGCTGGAAGACCTTGAGATACCATCGATTTACTTTGCTCACGAGCGCGAGGTGTTCGAACGCGACGGTATCCTGCTGGCGGTGTCGGAGTACGCCAGCGCGCAAGACGGCGAGACTGCCGCCACCGAGTGGGTGCGGTACCGCACTGTCGGCGACCTGACCATCACCGGAGCGGTGCGTTCTAAGGCGACCGATATCACCGGTGTGATCAGAGAGATTTCAGCGGCGACGGTGTCCGAGCGCGGCGAGACCCGTGCCGATGACCGCACGTCGGTGGCCGCGATGGAAGACCGCAAGCGAGAAGGGTACTTCTGATGACTGTCTCGGATAAGACCGAAAAAGCCGAAAAGGCCGATAAGGTCGTCCATCCCAAAGGCGTGACGCGTCAGCTGCTGCGCATCACTACCGCGGGTTCGGTGGATGACGGCAAGAGCACGCTGATCGGCCGGCTCCTGCACGACACCGACAGCCTGCCGCTGGACCACCTGGAGGCGGTCACCGACGAAGAGGGCGTGGCCGACCTGGCAGCGCTGTCCGACGGTCTGCGTGCTGAACGCGAACAGGGCATCACCATCGACGTTGCCTACCGCTTCTTTTCCACCGAGACCCGCAGCTACATTCTGGCCGACACCCCCGGCCATGAGCGCTACACCCGCAACATGTTCACCGGTGCGTCCAACGCGCATGTGGCGACTCTGCTGGTCGACGCGCGCGCCGGCGTGCTGCGTCAGACCCGCAGGCATGCCCGGATCGCAAAGTTGTTGGGCATCAAGCACTTTGTTGCAGCAGTCAATAAAATTGACCTCGTTGACTTTGACCAGGGTGCGTTCACCAAGGTGGAAGAGCAGCTGGGTCAGCTGGCGGCGCGCCTGGGCGAGGTGGACATCACCGTGATCCCAGTCGCCGCCAAGCTCGGTGACAACGTCGTGCATAGCTCTGACAACACTCCGTGGTACGACGGACCCACGCTGCTCGAGTACTTCGAGGGCGTGGAATTGGCCGCGCCGCATGCCGAGGCGTCGCGGTTGCGACTGCCGGTGCAGTGGGTGTCACGGCCTACCGACGACAAGCGCCGTCGCTACACCGGTCGCCTGGCGGCGGGAACGCTCAGTGTCGGCGACTCAGTGGTGTCGCTGCCTGCCGGTACCAGCTCAGAAGTGACCGTGCTGGACACCCTCGACGATGATCGCACGACAGGCGTTGCGCCACTATCGGTTTCGATCGAGCTAGCCGACGACATCGACGTGGGTCGCGGTGACGTGTTCGTCAGCGGGGCCGAGGACGCGGTTCC
>JAVROZ010000334.1:0-2984 GCA_032162485.1 Mycobacterium sp. | reverse complement strand
CGGGTGAGGGGATGTAATCCATTGGCCGCGTTGATCATTTCCGCGACCGCGCGCGTCAGTGGTCGGGGCCGACGCAGCTGCTGCAGCACCCGGCGGGCGTTCATGAATCGCTCACCCGGGCCTTCAGTTCGTTGCGCAGGATCTTGCCGGTGCTGCCGCGGGGTAACTCGTCAAGCACCGTGATCATCCGCGGCACTTTGTAACTGGCGAGGTTCTCCCTGACGTGTGCCTTGAGGTCGTCCGGTGTTGCGGAGGCCCCGTCGTCGAGCACGACGAACGCGACCAGGCGCTGGCCGTACCGATCGTCGTCCACTCCGAGCACCGCGGCCTCGGCGACGCCGGGATGTGCGGCCAGGATCTTCTCCACTTCGATCGGGTAGACGTTCTCCCCGCCGGAGACGATCATCTCGTCGTCACGGCCCACCACAAACAGTCGGCCGTTCTTGTCGAGATATCCGACGTCACCCGACGACATGAAGCCGGCATGAAAGGCCTTGCCTTTGCCGGTCGAGCCCTCAGTGTAGCCGTCGAACTGGGTGTCGTTGCGGACGTAGATCGTGCCGGTTTCACCAGTGGGCAGTTCGTTGAATTCCGAGTCCAGAATTCGGATTTCGGTTCCGCCCGCCGGCTTGCCGGCGGTGTCGGGTGCGGCCCGTAAGTCCTCCGGCGTGGCGGTGGCGATCATCCCGGCCTCCGTGGCGTTGTAGTTGTTGTAGATGACGTCGCCGAATTGGTCCATGAAGGCGGTCACCACGTCGGGTCGCATCCGCGAGCCGGACGCCGCGGCAAACCGCAATGACCTTCCGCTGTAACAGTTTCGGACGTCATCAGGCAGATCCATGATGCGGTCGAACATCACCGGCACCACGGCCAGGCCGGTCGCCTGGTGGCGGTCGATGAGATCCAGTGTCGCTTCCGGGTCGAACTTGCGCCGGGTTATCACCGTGCAGGCCATCGATGCGGCGAAGATCAACTGGGAAAAGCCCCAGGCGTGGAACATCGGCGCCACGATCACGATGGGTTCTTCGGTCCGCCATGGCGTACGGTCCAGGATCGCCTTCAGGGTGCCTAGCCCGGCGCCACCGCCGGATTGTTTGGCGCCCTTGGGCGATCCGGTGGTGCCCGAGGTCAGCAGGATCATCTTGCCCTTGTTGCCGGTGCGCTGAAACTGTTGCCCGACGTGGTCGGTGATGAGCTTCTCGACCGTCAGATCGTGCGGCTCGTCGGTCCAGGCCAGGATGCGGGGGGCGTCCGGTTTGTCGGCCATCGCGCGATCCACCGTCGCGGTGAATTCTTCGTCGTAGATGACGGCATCCACGTCTTCGCGGTTGACTACTTCGGCCATCGCCGGGCCGGCGAACGAAGTATTGAGCAGCAGGACGTCGGAGCCGATGCGGTTGGACGCGACCAGCGACTCGACAAAGCCGCGGTGGTTGCGGCACATGATCCCAATGACTTTCGGCTGACCCGACGGTAATCTCTGCAGGGCCGCGGCTAACGCGTTGATACGCTCATCGAGCTGCCGCCAGGTCAGTGTGCCCAGTTCGTCGACCAGGGCAGGGCGGTCTGGGCAGCGTTGTGCCGCACCCGCGAAACCCACTGTCATAGCCATGCCTACGCGACGCATTGCGGCGGCCATCTTCACGTACCGGTCGGGTCGCAAGGGCGCAATCACCCCCGCGCGCCTGAAGGTACCAATGACGCCGAGCGCTTCTTCGAAACGAGATGCCATGGCTCAGCCCAGAATGGGGAATCGACGTTTGGCAGCGAGCCCGTTGAGGCCCTGTTGCATCACTGCCCGAACATGCTCGTCGACCTCGTCCACATCCGGATCTGCACCGAACTGGGCGGTGATATCGATCGGCTCCAGCACCTGCGTCACGATCTTGCTGGGCAGTGGCAGGTTGGGTGGAATCGGACTGGTCAACCCGAACGGAAACCCGATCGACAGCGGCAGGATGTCGCTGCGGAGCAAACGCTTCAGCCCCAAGCGTTGGGCCAACCAGGTGCCCCGGGTCAGGTAAAGCTGCGTTTCCTGCCCCCCGATGGACACGGCGGGCACGATGGGCACGCCCGCCTCGATTGCCGTCCTGACGTATCCCTTCCGCCCGTTGAAGTCGATGACGTTCTCCGCGGCCGTTGGCCGGTAAGCGTCGTAGTCGCCGCCGGGGAAGACCACCACCACACCGCCGGAGCGCAAAGCAATGCCAGCGTTCTCGCGGTTGGCCCGGATGTAGCCGACTTTCCTGAAGAAGTCCGCGGTCGGGCCCATGAAGAGGATGTCGTGGCTCAGCGTGTAGACGGGCCGGTCGTAACCGAACTTGTCGTAGAAGTCGACGCTGAAGATCGGCACGTCCATCGGGAATTGGCCGCCTGAATGGTTGGCGACTACCAGCGCCCCGCCGGGAGGGAAGGAGTCCAAGCCCTTCACCTCGGCGCGGAAGTACGTCTTCAAGACCGGACGCATCACGCCCATCAAGCGCTGCGTCGTGCCGGGGTCGAACTTGCCGATGTCTCCATCGCTCACGTCGCTCACTGAGGCTCCTTTGCCGTCGAGTCTCTAGATCCTAGCGATCAGGGGTCGGGCCGCTATGACGGCGTCGCTGGCCACGACGGGGCGTCCGGCCGGGCCGGGCAGGTATTGCCACGCCCGATAGATTTGAACTCGCCGAACGGTTTCAAATCAATGGGGAGCGAGCGAGGCCGCAATGGGATTCATGTCACCGGATCTTCCGGATGTAGACCACGAGAGCTGGCCGTCGCTGCCACGGGCGGAGCGGTTGAAGGTGGTAACCCGGCATTGGGCGGAGAATGGCTTCGGGACACCGTATGCGGTGTATGTGCTCTACCTGTTGAAGATCGGACTGTATGTAGCCGCTCCGGCCGCCATCATCTCGCTGACGCCGGGCCTGGGCGGGCTGAGTCACATCGGCGACTGGTGGACGCAGCCGATCGTGTATCAAAAGGCCATCATCTTCACCCTG
>JAVROZ010000333.1:0-2651 GCA_032162485.1 Mycobacterium sp. | reverse complement strand
AGCAACCGGCCATGTTGTTCCGGGCTACGGTCGGCTTGTAACCGCGCTGCGCTGTTTGCGTTGGCCGCGCTGCTCTCGTTTCTCACGGATCCACAGCCGCATGTTGTGGGCGACGGTACGACGCAGTATCGACGGCGACGGGACCATGTACAGACTGTCGAGCAGCGAGAACCGACGCAGAAACCATTCGCCGAGAACGGGATTGGTCTCCGCCGCGCCGAGGAACTGGTCGAACAACGAGCCGGCTGATCGGTACCACCGCGGTTCGGGGTCGGCCACCGCGTGGTGGAAAGTCACGTCGCCGATCGCGTTCATCATCCACACCGGAAACGTGGTCTTGGCGGTCAACCGGTTGAGTTCGGCGGCGAAGTTCTGGGGTTCGCCGTCGGCGGATTCCAGGACCCGGCGCAGATGTCCGGCCTGCAGTGACGTCATCGTCATGCCTTGGCCGAAAGTGGGGTTGAAGCTGGCCACCGCATCACCCAGCGGCACGATCCCGCCCGGGAAGCGTTCCAGCTTGTGGTAGCGGCGCCATCTGCTGACCGGGAAAGCGTGATAGGCAGGCTCCCCGACGGGCTCGGCCTGTGCCAGCGCCGCGTTGAAGTGATCCGGCAGCATTTCTTTGGCGAGTGCCAGCATTTCGGGAAAGGTCCGCGGCGGTTTGGCGTTCGCCACCCCGAAGGTGGTCAGCACCCAGATCCGGTCCTCGTAATACAGCATGCCCATACCCAGCGACTGGTCATGGGAGGCGCCGGCGACCACCACCTTTTCCGCGATCAAGCCTTCCGGCATCCGGAATTGCTGGGTGGCGTAGTTAATGCCGATGTCCACCGTTGCTTCCGGGGGGCGCTGGTAACCCCATTGCGTCAGCCATACCGGTAACCGGGTGCCGCGACCGGCCGCGTCGACGACCAGGTCGGCAGCGACGAACTCGGGTTCCTCACCAGCTGTCGCAGGACCCAGCAGCACGCCGGTCACCCGTTGCAGTGCAGGCTCGTAACGCGGCTCCGCTACGTGGCGCTGCACGATCTCGACGTTGTCGATGTCGAGAACCCGCCGCCTGATCTGCCATTCCAGATGCGGCCGGCTGGGCACATAGGCGGTGAACTCGTCGCGCAGGGTGTGCCCGGTGCCAAGGACGTGGCCCGCCGCACCCAGATGGATACAGTCCGGCCGGTTCTCCAGCATCGGTACACCCGCGGCAACCATGTCCTTCAGCAGACCCGGAAAGTGGCTCTCGAATTCGTAGGCGCCGCGGGCCATCAGCAGATGTAGATGGCGGTCCTGCGGTACCGTCGCGCGGTTGGTCGGTGTGCTCGGCAGGTCGTCGCGCTCGTACACCGTGACCCGGGAATAGAAGTCTGACAGCACCCGGGCGGCACACAAACCCGCAATGCTGGCGCCGATGACTACGGCATGATTTTTGTTTTCCGTGCTCCCCACCATCCCCGCAGAGTACCCAGTACTGTCCCGTCACAAGGGTGCTCACGAGAAGGAGCAGGTGGATGGCCGGTCGCTGGCGCACGAAATCGGTCGAACAGTCGATCGCCGACACCGACGAGCCGAGTACCAAGCTCCGCAAGGAGCTCACCTGGCTGGACCTGGTGGTGTTCGGTGTGTCGGTGGTAATCGGGGCCGGGATCTTCACGGTCACCGCATCCACCACCGGCGACATCACCGGCCCGGCCATTTGGATCTCGTTTCTGATCGCGGCGGCCACCTGTGCCCTGGCGGCCCTGTGTTACGCGGAATTCGCCTCGACCCTGCCGGTGGCCGGCAGCGCCTATACCTTCTCCTATGCCACCTTCGGTGAGTTCCTGGCCTGGATAATCGGCTGGAACCTGGTGTTGGAGTTGGCCATTGGCGCGGCTGTGGTGGCCAAAGGCTGGTCCAGCTATCTGGGCACGGTGTTCGGTTTCGCCGGCGGCATCGCCCACATCGAATCGTTCAATTTCGACTGGGGTGCGCTGCTGATCGTGGCGCTGGTTGCGGTCCTATTGGCGCTGGGCACCAAATTGTCGTCACGTTTTTCCGCGGTGGTCACCGCCATCAAGGTGTCGGTGGTCATCCTGGTCGTGATCGTCGGCGCCTTCTACGTCAAGGCCGAGAACTACCAGCCGTTCATTCCCAAGCCCGAGGCCGAACATGGCGGTAATGGTCTCGATCAATCGGTGTTGTCGATGCTCACCGGCGCGGGCGGCAGCCACTACGGCTGGTACGGCGTGTTGGCGGGCGCGTCGATCGTGTTCTTCGCGTTCATCGGGTTCGACATCGTGGCCACCATGGCCGAGGAGACGAAGAATCCGCAGCGCGACGTGCCCCGCGGCATCCTGGCGTCGCTGGGGGTTGTCACCGTGCTGTATGTGGCGGTCTCGGTGGTGTTGTCCGGCATGATTTCCTACACCCAGCTCAAGAGCTCGGGCGGTCATTCGGCGAACCTGGCCACCGCGTTCACAGCGAACGGCGTCCATTGGGCCAGCCGCATCATTTCCGTGGGAGCGCTGGCCGGCCTGACCACCGTCGTGATGGTGCTGATGCTCGGCCAGTGCCGGGTCCTGTTCGCGATGGCGCGGGACGGTCTGCTGCCCCGGGGGTTGGCCAAGACCGGTTCGCGCGGCACCCCGGTCCGGATCACCGTGCTGGTCGCGGCG
>JAVROZ010000332.1:0-8748 GCA_032162485.1 Mycobacterium sp. | reverse complement strand
GACAAGCCGACGTATGCCCTCGTCATACCGTATGACCAGGACCGTTTCCGGTTGGTTGAGCAGTTCAGGTATCCCGTCGGCGCGCGTCGTTGGGAGTTTCCGCAGGGCACCGCTCCCGGCCTGGCCGATCTCGAGCCGGCCGCACTCGCCGAGCGTGAGCTGCGCGAGGAGACCGGCCTGCGCGCCAGGTCTTTCGAGGCCCTGGGCCAGTTGGACATCGCCCCGGGGATGAGCAGTCAGCGCGGCTGGGTGTTTCTGGCCACCGGCATATCGGAGGGACAAGCCGAGCTCGAACACGAAGAGCAGGACCTGCGCAGCGCCTGGATCTCGCGCGAGGACGTCGAGCAGATGATCCGCAGCGGGGTGATCGTCGATGCCCAATCGATCGCTGCTTACGGCATGTTCCTGTTGCACGGGCGATGAGTTTGGCGGCCCGAGTCAGTCGGTATTGGTATGACAATCACACAGCGCAATCTCGATGGATACGGGGCGCCGCCGATTGAGTGGGACCGCGTGTACGCGGTGCTGGATACCCAGTTCACGCAGGCGCCCGGTACCGGCGGCCCGCAGCGGCACACGACGTGGCTCTCCACGATCAATCCCGATGGCAGCCCGCACGTGATGGCCGTCGGAGTGATCCGGTGCATGGGCAGTTGGTATTTCACCTCGGGCCCGGCGACCCGCAAGTCACGCAATTTGGCGCGCGACGCGCGCTGTGTGATCAGCGTCGCCACCGAGCCGTTCGACCTCGTCGTCGAAGGGGTCGCTGAACGGGTCACTGATGCCGATGAATTGACCTCCGTGGCAGCGGCTTATGCGGCCGACCAATGGCCCGCCAGAGTCGAAGGGGACGCGATCACCGCCGAATTCAGTGCGCCGTCGGCCGGCCCGCCGCCGTGGTACCTCTACCGGGTAAAGCCGTCCACGGTGTTCGCCCTTGGCACCTCCGAACCCGGCGGTGCCACCAAGTTTCACCTCGACTGACCGGGCCTCAAGAATCCTCCAAGAATCCCTCAAGGAGTCGTCAAGGCCTCTGTCGGAAAGTCATCTCAGCGCGAGACGACAGACCGAACACGCAGGGGGACCGAGATGTCAGTGCAATCAGTAACCGTGAACAACGTCTACCCGCACTCCGACAGCCGTTACGAAAACGTGGAGGCGACCGTCACGTTCGCCGTCAACCCCGACGACCTCGCAAATCAGCGCATTGTGGACCTCGAGCTCGCGCCTCGCGACGAGGACGGGCTGGTGCGCTACGACGCCGACCTGCGCCTGCTGCGCCCGGTGGGCGGCGGCAACGGCAAGCTGCTCTTCGTCGTCCCCAATCGCGGCATCCCCACCAACGCGCCCTGGCTCAAAGGCGGATTCCTGCTCGACCGCGGCTGGACCATCGCGTCCTGCGGCTGGCAGTGGGACGTGCAGCGCGGGCCGGCGATCCTGGGCCTGACCGCACCCCAGGCCGACGTGGCCCCCGGTTTCATGCGCCTGGAGTGGCGTTCGGACGCCCCCAAGGCCGACCACGCACTGAGCTTCTCGGCTCCCGAAGTCGAGTCGATCCCCGGCGCCGAGGTGCTGTTCAAGTTCACCGACTACCCGACCATCGACATCAACGACCCCGAAGCTGTGCTGACGGTCCGCACCGCCCCTGACGCCGACCCGGTCACCATCCCCCGGGAAACATGGCGCTTCACCGACGAGACGCACGTCGCGGTGAATGGCGGATTCAAGCCGTTCCACTGGTACGAGCTGATCTACCGGACCTCGCTGGCCCCGGTTGCCGGCTGCGGGCTGCTGGCGATCCGCGATATCGTCTCTCACCTCAGAGCTGACGGCATCGACCACACCTTCGCCTACGGCGTCTCCCAGGCGGGCCGGTTGCTGCGCCAGTTCGTCTCCGACGGGCTCAACATCGACGAGTCCGGGATGAAAGTCTTCGACGGTATCTTCAGCGACTTCGCAAGCGCTGCCCGCGGCGAGTTCAACCACCGCTACGCCCAGCCGTCGGCCCCCGGAGGCAGCGGCCGTGGGACCACCGACCCGCTCGGCAATGCTGAATTGTTCGCTCTGCAACGCGAACTCGGCGGCGTGCCGAAGATGATCCTCACCAACAGTGCAACCGAGTATTGGCAGGGCGACGGCGCGCTGGTCCACGTCGACCCGCACACCGGCAAGGACCTGCCCGAGGACGCCGACGTCCGCACCTACCTGCTGGCCGGTACCGACCACTTCGGCAGCAGCAAGATCAAAGACGCACTGCCGGCCGCCAACCCGGTGCACCACCTCGACGTCACCCCGGTCAGCCGGGCGCTGCTCGTCGCCTTGGAGAACTGGGTCGCCGACGGGATCGAGCCCCCGGCCAGTCAGGTGCCGCGGACCAGTAACGGCACCCTGGTGGCCCGCAAGGATGTGTTGTCCGGCTTCGGCTTTGCGAAGACGCCGGCTCCCGCATGGCTCCCTGCGGCCCGCCGCGGTGAGTCACACGTCGATCTGGTGTCGGCCGTCGACGAGGATGGCAACGAAGTTGCCGGCATCCGCCTGCCCGCCGTCGCCGCACCGCTTGCCGCGTACACCGGCTGGAACGCCAGGGAGTACGTCGAGGACCTGCCGGACGTGCTTTACGAGCGAATCGGCAGCAAGCTGCCCTTCCCGCCGGGGCGTCCGTCGGTCTCCGAGCGTTACCCGACTTGCGATGACTACGCCGCCGCAGTTCGCGGTGCCGCGGAAGCGCTTGTCGCCCAGCGGTTCCTGCTGACCGAAGAGGTCAACTCGGTCGTGAAGAAGGCAGTCGCCGAGTACCCGGTCACCACCGCCTGAACCGCGAACTGAGCGCGGGATCGTGTCCGCGCCGAGATCTGGGTGCGTCATCGATCCGACACCATTGACACGATGCGACCGGGTTGGGGATCGGCAGTGACTGCCGTCGTCGCGATCACCGTCTCCGCTGCCCCCGCGGCGCCGGCGACCGCCGCGACGCCGTCGTGGAGTGGCAAGTACTCGCTGGTGAGGTACGCCGTCAATAAGACCGGTACCAGCGTGGCCGCCAGCCAAGCCGAACCCACCTTCAGCGCCGACTATGTCTTCTCGACTGTGTGTTCGGCCGCTTCGTGCGTCGCCACCGCCAACAACGGACCCACCCCCAAGAACCCGACGATCTCCGTGCCGTCGCACTACACCTGGGATGGAGCCAAGTGGGTGGAACGATTCGACTTCCAGTGGGATTGCTATCTGGGAGAAGGGGTTCCGAAGGCCTGGGCGCCCGCGAAGTCGTGGGCGTTCTACACGCCCCAGTCCGGCGGGTCGCTGCGCGGAACCTGGCACACCGACATCCTCAGCGGCCCCTGCGAAGGCAGCGTTGAGATGCCCGTGGCGGCGGTTCGGGCCGGCTCTTGACGTCGAAAGCTTTCTTACAGGTAAGGGACTGTGAGTATTTCAAGGCCCGGCCGGACGGCTCACTTTTGCCAGGCTCTGAGTGACGCCTCAAGCGCTGTCGCTCAAAAGCGGGCAAAACGTCATATGCTCCCCTGCTGGCGTGAGCAGAGGAGCACGTGACGGATATGCGGTATTACGGCGTCGGCTGACGGGCCTTCGCCGAGCGTCAGGTCGAGGTGACGTACTGCGGGCAGTACGCTTGCGCGGCGTCAACTGCGAAAGTCTTGGCCCCGCTGGCGCTGAGCCCGGTGCGCTGAGCCACGCCGGCGTAGACCTCCTTGCTCGACTGCCCCGCGTCGAGGGCGCTGCAGACGGCGTGCCCCTCGCTGATGGCCCGTGCGGTGCTCGGCGGCGTGATCCCGTCGGCCTTGATCTGAGCGATGAACGCGTCGTCGACCGAGCTCGCGCCGGCGGTGCCGGCGAGGCCGAGTGCGGCCAGGCCAAGAGCGGCGGCGGTCAGGGTGGTGCCGGCCAGGGAGGCGGTGAAACGGCGAGTGAACATTGTTGTCTCCTTTACTAACTGTGGTGGTGGACGCTGTGTTGCGCTAACCAAAGTCTCTATATGGGGACTTTATGAATCCTTGATAAATTCTTGATGCGCCCGTGCCCACCCCGATCAACCGAGGGCCCGAGAGGATTACTCATGCTCGAAGTGATCGAAAAAGGGCGCTGCACCGAAGAACATCCGGTCCCGGTGCTGTTTGTGCACGGCGCTTGGCATGCGGCGTGGTGCTGGGATGAGCATTTTCTCGATTTCTTCGCGGCCAAGGGATACCGCGCCGTCGCGTTGAGCCTGCGCGGCCACGGGGGAAGCCTAGGCCGGAAACGATTGCGCAGAGCAGGAATTCAGGATTATGCGGACGACGTAGCCGAGGTGGCGGCGCAGCTGCCCACTGCGCCGGTTCTGGTCGCGCATTCGATGGGCGGCTTCGTTGTTCAGCATTACCTGGAACACCACAAGACACCCGCCACGATCCTCGTAGCATCGATTCCGCCTACCGGCGTGCTAAGGCTGACCCTCAAGGTTGCGCGCCGATACCCTCGGGAGTTCGTCAAGGTCAACGCCCAATTGAGACTGGGCCCGCTGGTTGCCACCCCGAAACTGGCCAGAGACTTGTTCTTCTGCGCATCGATGCCGGACGCTCTGGTGGCCTCCTATCACCCGCGACTGCAGGACGAGTCCTATCGGGCTTTCCTCGACATGCTGGCCCTGGACCTGGTCAGGGCCAAGCGGGTCAACCGCGTCCCCATGCTGGTACTGGGCGCCGAGCAGGACGCCATCGTCACGCAGCGCGAAATCCAGCGCACCGCAGCGCTATACGGGGCCCAGGTGGAGGTCTTTCCGGACATGGCACACGATATGATGCTTGAGCCGGGGTGGCAGGCCGTCGCCGAAAGAATCGACGGCTGGCTTACAGCTCAGCGGCTGTGACGCAAGGCGTCAGGCCGCCGAGACCATCGACATCAGGGGCCGAAGCGACTCGAACAACGGCTTCTTGTCGCGCAGATAGAAGTGGCCGCCGCGGAGCATCTGCACCGAGAAGTCGGCTTTCGTGCGCGAACGCCATTGCTGCAAGTCGGATTCGCTGACGATCGGGTCCTCACTACCGCCGAAGACATGGATCGGGCAGGACAGCTCGCCCTGGCCGGCTTCCTCGTCCGTCATGATCAGTTTCAGGTCGTGCCGAGTGGTAATGACTGCCTGCTCATGCAATTTGGGCCACCGCGTCAATCCCGCAGGCATCAAGCCCAGATCGGACAGTAGCGTGCCGAATTGGCAGTTGTCGAGGTCCTCCACCGCTTTGAGTGGCGGAGGAAGGTGCGGTGGGGCATAGGCAGAGAGGAACACCGCCTGGGGGGACCGCGAGCCCGCAGCGGCACGCACGCACGCCAACCGGTATGCCAGCAGGGCGCCGAAGCTGTGGCCGAAGAACATGTGCGGTTCGTCGAGAAGCGGTCCCAGTTGGTCGTTGACCTCGTCAACGAGGTGCCGCAGCGTGGCGAATCGCTCACGGTTGGGGATTTCGACCGGAACCACCTCGATGGCCGGCGATAGCGCCTTGCGCCAGGCGTTGAATGCTAGCCCGCCGCCGCCGGCGTGATGGAAGCAGAACAACCGCATGATGACCCCTGCCTTCGACTTGTGCTTGCAGGGATAACGATCACGCAGGCCACTAGGCGGATCCTTGATGGATTCTTGGAGGATTCTTGGAGCTGCTTGCAACGCAAGTCGATATGCGAGGAGATGATGGCAAGGTGACGGTGCAGAAGACCAACGAAGTGCTGCGGATCGGCAGCTGGGAGCCGACCTTCCAAGCCGAGCTCCGTGCGCGCTACGAAATCCCCGAGCTCCCAGACGGTCCGCGCCGGGCCGAGTTTCTCAAGGAGCACGCGGCACAGATCCGGGTCGTGGTGACATCGGGCGGTCCCGGCGTCGACGCCGACACCATCGCGGCACTGCCCAACCTGGAAGCGATCGTCAATAACGGGGCCGGCGTCGACGCGATTGATCTCGAGGCGGCGACAAGCCGGGGAATCGGCGTCAGCAACACTCCCGACGTGCTGTCCGACACCGTCGCCGATACAGCGTTGGGTCTGATCTTGATGACGCTGCGTCGGTTCGGCGCCGCCGACCGCTATGCGCGGGCGGGCAAATGGTCCAGCGACGGCCCGTTTCCCTATGCCAGAGACGTCAGCGGCCTGCAGATCGGAATTCTGGGTCTGGGCCGCATCGGTTCGGCTATCGCGACCCGGTTGCTTGGATTCGACTGTGCCATCAGTTATCACAACCGGCATCGGATTGACGGGTCGCCCTACCGCTATGCGCAGTCGCCGGTCGAGCTAGCGGAGTCGGTCGATGTTCTGGTCGTCGCCACGACCGGCGACCGCAGCACGAGCAAGCTTGTCGACCGCGCCGTCCTCGAGGCACTGGGCCCCGAGGGTTATCTGATCAACATCGCCCGCGGCAGCGTTGTGGACCAGGACGCTCTGGTGGAATTGCTCGCCGACGGCGGGTTGGCCGGGGCGGGACTGGACGTATTCGTCGATGAGCCGAATGTGCCTGCCGAGCTGGCTGCGCTCGACAACGTCGTCCTGTTCCCGCACATCGGCAGCGCGACAGCCCGGACCCGTCGGGCGATGGCGCTACTCGCGATCCGCAATCTCGACACTTACCTCAGTACCGGCGAATTGGTGACACCCGTATTGCCGCCACGCAGATGATCACTGCGGAGGGAGCCTTCTCTGCAGTTCGCTGGTGACGTCGAGCTGGCGTTGCACGGTAGCAAGGTCCGCCTCGAGGGCGGTCATGTCGGGCGCGGTCGAGGCGGTGGCGTAGCGCGCGACCGCGGCTTCGATGCACTCGACCGTTACTGTAATCGATTGCAGCAGTTCGTCTTTATGGACAGACGACAGCTGGGACACGGCGATGAGGTGATCATCGAGGCCGATGGTGGTCTGTTCGAGGTCGGCTCGCAGCACGATCGTCGAGCCCGTATCGAGTGAGTCTGCCGCATGCAATGCGGCCATCGCATCACGCAGCCTGCGGTGCAGGCGGGCTTCCGGTTCGTGCGATACGGCCCACGACTGGGGCGCGAGGGTGGGCCGGCCCCGAATCAGCTGATTGTCGCGGGTCAGCGCCCGCTTCTGGGAGCGATGAACGATCGCCACGACGGCGACCGTCAAACCCAGGATGGCGGTGAGCGCGAGGATCACCACGACGGCGATTTCCATCAGCTACTTTCTGTGAACGTTGCGGCTCGGCGCCCTGCCCGAATGATGGCCATGCGAGTGGAAATACGCCCATATCGCGATGATCAGGATCACGAGCAACACGGCACAGATAATCGCAACCGCCAGCTTGACTTTGCTCCACGGGCGGTCGCCCTGCACTTCTCCGGTAAGTCCATTGATGTACACCTGGAACGGCCGATTCATGTACACCACGGTCAGCAGCCAGATCGGCAGCAAAAGATGCTTGAACCCGAGATAATTCCACGCCGTGCGGAGGCCGTGCACGCGCTGGCGGTCCCCGCCGATGTCGGAGCGCACCGTCCGATCGATGGCCTTCTCCATCTCCTGCTTGGCCTCTGGGAGCGCTTGCTCGGCGTCTTTGTCGTAGGTGCGGCACAGGTGTCCCGCGACGAATTCTCCGGAATATGACCTGGCCTGCTCGAGGGGCCACGGCTCCAGCTCTTTGATTCGTTGGCGTTTGAGGGATTCGCTGTCGTTGGCCAGCACCGGCAGGTCGGCGAACTCATTGCTGACCTGGCCGGAGACGCGATACCAGGTCGTTTGCGTTTCGTATATCGCATTACCGTCGTTGTCGGTGCCGACCCGAACCTCGCGGTCTATGCCGCGTTCGCCCTCGTATTGAGTGGCGGTGTTGGCGTCGTAGGTGAAATAAGCCGTGTACAGGCTGGAAAAGGCGCCGACCTCCCGATACTTCTTGAAGTCACTCGGCGCGAACCAGCGTTTGGTGACCCATTTCTCGATGAGCTGGCGGGCCTGTTTTTCATCGACCCGGAACGGCAGCACGCCGTCCACCGGTAACCGCGCCGGGGCGTTGTGCACATCGTCGCGTTGAATCGGCGTCGCGCAGTACGGGCATTTCGTGGCCGTCAGGCTTCCCGCGAATTCGGTTTCACCGCCACAGTTCTGGCACTTGACCTCCCGCATGCCAGTGACGTTCGGTCCCTCCTGGCGTCGTTGCAGCTCCTTGAGCTGCTGCATCGCGCCCTGCAGTTCACGCGATCTGACAGGCGTGTTCGGCGCACTGACGTCGTAGTAGTTGCCGCAGTTCGGGCAACGCAGCTTTTGGCTGGCGATATCGAAGTTGAGCTGGCCTCCGCAGGATGCGCACGGGTAGGTGCGGGTGTGCTCGGTGCTGTGGAACATCGCAGCCGCGTGTCCGGCTTGTCCGGCGAATGGACGGCTGGGCGGCGGGGCAGCCTGGGGCGCGGGGGGCGGCGGGGGACCTGCCGGCTGTCGGGTTAGCGGCGGGGGACCTACCGGTGGTCGGGGTAGCGGCGGGGGACCGGTTTGCGGTCGGGGCAGCGGCGGGGGTCCTGCTGGCGGTCGGGGTAGCGGAGGCGGACCTGCGGGGCGACGCGGCATCGGCGGCGGCTGCGAATACTGATGCTGATGCGGTCGCGGCGGGCCCGGGTCGTGCGGCCAAGGGGGCGGCGGATTCCCTGATTCCGAACTCATGTGCGCGGGATCCCTGCCTCGAAATCTTATTGCTGCGGAAGCGGGGGCGGGGTGCCGGGCAACGGCGGCGGCGAGCTGAACAACGTCTGCAGGGCAGGCACGGTCGACGCG
>JAVROZ010000331.1:0-2780 GCA_032162485.1 Mycobacterium sp. | reverse complement strand
ACTACCCGGTCGAGTACCCGCTCGCTCATGCTGTCGTCCTCACGTTTGTCTGGGTACTTCTGGTTTACCGCAGTCGGTGTCTGGACACACGGGCAATCCCGGTGAGCGGACGAACTGCGGCCGTAATTCCATGCGCAATTCTCGCCCCATGGCCCGGTGACCGGGAAGGGGCTGGGTTCGCCGGGCCTATGGTCTTACCGTGGGTGCTTGTGAGCGGTGAACAACTTCTGGACGCGGTGGTCGTGGGCGCGGGGTTCGCCGGTCTGTATGCCCTGCACAAGCTGCGCGGCCAGGGTCTCTCGGTGCAGGTGGTCGAGGCCGCATCGGAAATCGGCGGCACCTGGTACTACAACCGGTATCCGGGGGCACGCTGTGACGTCGAGAGCGTCGATTACTGCTACTCGTTTTCCGAGGAATTGCAGCAGCAGTGGAACTGGACCGAGAAGTACGCCACCCAGGCCGAGATCCTGCGTTACCTGAATTGGGTCGCCGATGAGCTCGACCTGCGCAGCGACATCTTGTTGAACACCCGCGTCGTCTCGGCGGTGTTCAACGAGGCCAGGGCGCGGTGGACGATCACCACCGACAACGGGCGGACATTCGCGGCCCGGTTCGCGCTAATGGCGACCGGTCCGCTCTCGGATGCGATGACACCCGACTTGAGCGGACTGGAGACCTTCGAAGGCGAGGTCCACCACACCGCGCGCTGGCCCCACGACCCCGTCGACTTCACCGGCAAGCGGGTGGCCGTGATCGGCACCGGATCCTCCGGCATCCAATCGATCCCGATCATCGCCGAGCGGGCGGCCCAGCTCTACGTCTTCCAGCGCACTCCGAACTACAGCGTTCCAGCCGGCAACAAACCGTTGACCACTCAAGACCTCGACGACATCAAAGGCTCTTACGCGGAGCGGCGCCGACTGTCGTGGCGCAGCGGTGGCGGCTCGCCACATATCACCGCAGCCAAACCGGCGATGGAGTTCAGCCCGGAGGAGCGACGGGCGGCGTTCGAAAAGCGTTGGCAGCTAGGCGGGGTGCTGTACTCCAAGACTTTTCCCGACCAGATGATCGACCCGGCCGCCAACGAGGAGGCCCGCAACTTCTACGAGCAGAAGGTTCGCGCCGTCATCGACGACTCCACGGTCGCCGATTTGCTGATCCCCAATGACCATCCCATCGGCACAAAGCGAATCTGTACCGACAGCAACTACTTTGAGACCTTCAACAAACCCAACGTGACGTTGGTGAGCGTGCGGGCCACCCCGATCGAATCGGTGGACAGCACTGGAATCAACACCACTGACGCTCACTACGATCTCGATATAATCGTATTTGCAACGGGTTTCGACGCGCTGACCGGAGCGTTGGCCAAGATCGACATCGTGGGTCGCGACGGCGTAACGCTGCGCGAGGACTGGGCGCATGGGCCGCGCACGTATCTGGGTCTCGCTATCGACGGGTTTCCCAACCTGTTTGTGATCTCGGGCCCCGGTGCACCCGCCGTGCTGGCCAACATGGTGTTGCACGCCGAAGCGCAGGTGAACTGGATCGCCGAAACCATCGGATACCTCGATGGCCACGGTTACGCCGCCATCGAAGCCACGAAGGACAGCGTCGACGGCTGGGGCGCCGAATGCGCCAGGCTTGCCGAAGCGACGCTGTTCACCAAAGCGAACTCGTGGTACATGGGCGCCAATGTGCCGGGAAAGCCGAGAGGCTTCATGTTGTTCGTCGGCGGTTTCGCCACCTACAACCGGATCTGCGCCGAGGTTGCCGACGCCGGTTATAAGGGATTCGACCTCGTCAAGAAGTCGCAGTGACGGGTTTAGCCGGCAAGGTCGTGGTCGTCACCGGTGCGGCCCGCGGCACCGGACGCGTGCACTGCCAACGGTTCGCCGAGGAGGGGGCCGATGTGATCGCGATCGATTTCCCGGCGGCGGCCGACGATTTGCAGGGCACCGCAAGCGAAGTCGAGAGCCGCGGTCGCCGCTGCGTGACGGGTCAGGCCGATGTCGCCGAACTGGAAGCCATGACCGCTGTCATCGGAACCGGTGTCGCCGAGCTGGGCCGCCTGGATGTCGTCATCGCCAACGCCGGGGTCCACACCGCGGGCGCACCGTCCTGGGAGCTTGACCCCCAGGTCTGGCAGCGCACCCTCGACATCAACCTCACCGGGGTGTGGCACACCGTCAGGGCGGGGGTACCGCACATTGGCGCCGACGGTGGTTCGGTCGTCATCATCAGTTCCACCAACGGAATCCGCGGCACCGCCAACACCGCCCACTACACCGCAAGCAAGCACGCCGTGGTAGGGCTGGCACGAACGCTCGCCAATGAGCTGGGACCGCGCCGCATTCGGGTGAACACGGTGCATCCCGGGGCGGTTGCCACCCCGATGGTGCTCAATGAGAAGACCTTCCGGCGCCTTCGGCCTGATCTTGCGAACCCGACGGCCGAGGATGCCGCCGAAGTGTTGATGGCGCGCAACCTGCTGCCGGTGCCCTGGGTGGAACCGGTGGACATCGCCAACGCCGTAGTGTTTCTCGCGTCCGATCAGGGCCGCTACATCACCGGCACGCAACTCGTCGTCGACGCCGGCCTGACTCAGAAGACGACATGAGCACTGGGTCAGCCGGACGCCTAGAAGGGAAAGTCGCGTTGATCACCGGCGCGGCACGCGGGATCGGGCGTGCCCAGGCTGTGCGGTTCGGGCAGGAAGGCACGTCGACACTCCGCTGATTCAGAACGAAGCCGTCAGCAGCGCGTTCCGGCCGGACCTT
>JAVROZ010000330.1:0-4172 GCA_032162485.1 Mycobacterium sp. | reverse complement strand
CGCGAGCGTCGCTCTTCGCGCTGCCGCCTTGCATGCTGAGCTCGAAGACGCCATCCGCGTACAGAATCCGGATCTCACGGACGTGCGGTTGGAGGGAGCAA
Organism: Mycobacterium sp.; assembly: GCA_032162485.1. Lineage (GTDB taxonomy): Bacteria > Actinomycetota > Actinomycetes > Mycobacteriales > Mycobacteriaceae > Mycobacterium. The sequence continues at coordinate 4,071 of JAVROZ010000330.1, read as the reverse complement.
CGGCGACCGAGGACTACGACAGGTCCAGCCGATCCCCCAAGCGGTGGTACGACGTGACCTATTTGGCCGACGATGGCCTGGCGCGGTGACTGGACCCGCAATCAGGCCGCGATACCGAGTTCATGGTTGATCTGCGGCCAGTACGGCAGACCGAACGGCGTGAGCAGTACCCAGTCGTGAATTCCGCCGGGGAATAGTACGAAGTTGAACGGAGCCCCTGTTGCCAGGGCTTTTTGCTGCAGGACGGCCGCTTGGGCTGAAAGTGAATCCAGCGAGCCCGAGTAGACATACGTCGGCGGAAGTCCGGCGAGGGACCCATACAGCGGATTCACCATCGGGTTGGTGACAGAAAGACCACCCGCCCACACCTTGCCGATCCCTTGCTCCGCACTTATGTCTAGCCACGGAGACAGCAGCACCATGGACGCCGGTACGGGGTTACCGTGACTCACCATGTATTGGGCGGCCGCTAGTGCGAGGTTGCCGCCCGCGGAGTCGCCGACCACGCTGACGTTCTGCACCCCGTGTGCAGCGATTTGCGAGGAGATCAGGCCGGCCATCTTGGGCACAACCGTGCCGGCGGTGCCTCCCTGCTGCAGCAACGGGTAAATTGGCACTTCGAAGGTCGCGCCGGTCTGGTAGGCCGTCACCGAGTAATTGATCCAGTGGAAGAACGACGGCGGAAAGATAAACGCGCCACCGTGAATGGCGACCACGTATTCGCCGGTCGGATGAGCCGGCGTGATCTGCACGACGCTCATGCCCTCATATGAGGTGTACTGGACCGTTTGCCCCAACAGCAAATTCAACAACGGCGGCGGGGAGTTGCCGATAGCCCACGACAACGGCGGAACGTCGCTGGCAAACAGCGCTAAAAGCGGAGAACTCGGCGATGAAATCAGCGATCCGATTCCGTTGGCCAGTGCCGTTGGGATCTGCTGGATGTTCTGCTGAACACCGAGCACCGCCTGCTCAAAGGCCGCCAACGGCGCGGCGCCGGCCGCTTCAGCGGCGGCATACGCCTCCGTCGCACCGGTCAATGCCTGCACGAACCGCTCGTGAAAGGCCGCGGCCTGCGAGCTGAGAGCTTGATAGCCCTGGCCGTGGGCGGAGAACATGGCCGCGATCGCCGCTGACACTTCGTCCTCGGCCGCGGCTAATACGCCAGTGGTGGCACCCGCCACGTCCTGGTTTGCCGTCGCGACCACCGAACCAATCGAAGCCACGTTCGTGGCCGCAGCGGACATCACCTCTGGCAATGCAACAACATACGACACAGCGCCGCTCCAAACCGCCTCAGAGCAACCCAAGTTGCCCAACCAATATCGATCGCCAGCCGGAGCGTATGTCCATGCCACGGAGTCACGGAACACTTTGCGGAAATTGCCGAAATGACTGGCGCTGGGATACTGAGGCGCATGACCAACGTCGAGGTGGAGGACCGCTCGGCCCGCAAGCCCGTGATGTTGACCGTGGACGATGACCCGGCGGTGTCCCGCGCGGTCGCCCGCGATCTGCGCCGTCACTACGGCGAGGAGCACCGAATAGTCCGCGCCGAGTCTGGGTCCGACGCGCTGGCTACCTTGAAGGAACTCAAGCTGCGTGGCGAGGCGGTCGCAGTGCTGATCGCCGACTATCGAATGCCACAGATGAGCGGGATTGAATTCCTCGAGCAGGCGATGGATCTGTACCCGGCGGCGCGGCGGGTGCTGTTGACCGCCTACGCCGACACCCACGCCGCTATCGACGCGATCAACGTCGTAGACCTTGACCACTACCTGCTCAAGCCGTGGGACCCCCCGGAGGAAAAGTTCTACCCCGTCGTCGATTCGCTGTTGGCAGCATGGAAACGGACGCCGGAACGCCCCGTTCCCCACACCAAGGTGATCGGTCACCGCTGGTCGGAACGGTCCTGGCAGGTGCGAGATTTCTTGGCCCGCAACGGACTTTTCTACACCTGGTTCATGGCCGATGAGCCGGCCGGCCAGCAACTCTTGCAAGCCGCCGGCGAGGACGGCCTGCGGCTCCCGGTTGTCGTGACGGATCGCGGCCAGCCTCTGGTCGAACCCACCGACGCCCAACTGGCCGACACTCTGGGCCTGACCACCACACCGTCGGAGAAGTTCTATGACCTGGTGGTCATCGGTGGCGGCCCAGCGGGGCTGGCGGCCGCCGTCTACGGCGCGTCAGAGGGACTGCGGACGGTGCTGATCGAACGCACTGCAACCGGCGGCCAGGCGGGCCAGAGCTCACGAATCGAAAATTACCTGGGCTTTCCAGACGGCGTGTCAGGCAGTCAGCTCGCTCAGCGCGCACGCCAGCAAGCGGAAAAGTTCGGCGCCGAACTCATCACCGCCCGCACTGCCACCGCGCTGGAGGTAAGTGGGTGTGCTCGAACCGTCCGGTTCTCTGACGGCGGCTCCATCGATACCCACGCAGTCATCGTGGCCACCGGTGTCGCGTACCGGCAACTGGCGGCCACCGGGTGCGATGAATTGACTGGCCGCGGCGTCTACTACGGAGCCGCCACATCCGTCGCATCGGACTGCGCGGGCGAAGTGGTCTATGTGATCGGCGGTGCCAACTCGGCGGGGCAGGCCGCAATGTATCTGTCCCGACAGGCTGAATCGGTGACCATCGTCGTGCGCGCACCCGCGCTGACCGCATCCATGTCGTATTACCTGATTCAGCAGATTGAACAGAATCCCAAGATCACCGTCCGTACCTGCACCGAGGTGCGGGACGTAGCAGGATCCGACCACCTCGAAAAGCTCACCCTGTTCAACAACCAGACCGGCGAGGCAGAGGAAGTCGGCTGCGGGCGGATGTTCATCTTCATCGGCGCCGCACCGCGCACCGAGTGGCTCGACGGGGTACTCGCCCGCGACGACCACGGCTTCATCCTGACCGGCCCCGATTTGCGCAACGTCTGCGGCTGGGTATTGGACCGGCCGCCGCACCACCTGGAATCCAGCGTGCCGGGTGTGTTCGTCGCGGGCGACGTACGGTCCGAGTCCGCCAAACGGGTCGCCGCCGCGGTCGGTGAGGGATCGATGGCCGTCATGCTGGTGCACCGTTACCTCGCGGAGGCGTAGCGCCATGGCCCGGCCTTGTCAGCCCGACGAGCTACGAACACTGTTCCTCTTCGAAGCGCTCACCGATGAGCAACTTGCGGTGCTGTGCGCGGCGGGTCACATGGAGGACTACCAACCGGGCCCCATTTGCACCGAAGGCGAACCGGCCACGTGCTTCTACGTCCTCGTCGACGGGGAACTGGCGATGTCGAAACACTCTGGCGGACAAGACATCGAAACCAATCGGACATCGCAGCGCGGCGTGTACTGCGGCGCATGGAAGGCGTTCACCGGCAGGCCGCAACAGACCTACGACGTGTCAGTCCATGTGACCAGGCCATCGCGGTTCTTCGTCATGGACGCACCCGCATTCGCTCGTTTCATGCAGGACGAATTCCCGATGGCGGTCCATCTGCTCGACGGCATCGCCATCGGCACCGAGCGAACCCGCCGCATCATCGACAACCGCGAGAAGCTGCTGGCGTTGGGCCAGTTGTCGGCTGGGTTGACCCATCAGTTGAACAATCCCGCCGCCGCTACCGCGCGGGCCGCCGCCGAACTGCGTGACCGAGTGGCGGGGATGCGGCACAAGCTGGCGATGCTCGCCGATGGAACCGTCAGCCCCAAGGCACTGCAGGCGTTGGTGAGACTCCAGGACGAGGTCGCCGAGCAAGTCGGCAAGGCCTCGTCACAGCAAATGAACGCCATGCAGACCGCGGACCTCGAGGACGCCGTCGGCGAGTGGCTCGAGGACCACGGCATCGACGGCGGCTGGGACATCGCACCGACATTCGTCGAGGCCGGCCTCGACCTTGACTGGCTGGAGCGGACCTCCGCGACCATCGACAACCTGGACGCATCGACGTCCCTGGAGAAGGCGATCCGGTGGCTCAGCTGCACCGTCGAAGGTGAGTTGCTGATGAACCAGATCCTGGAAGCCAGCAATCGAATTTCGGCGCTGGTGGCCGACGCCAAGCAGTACTCGCAGCTAGACCGG
>JAVROZ010000329.1:0-4520 GCA_032162485.1 Mycobacterium sp. | reverse complement strand
CCAGCGGGTGCGGGGATCGATGCGGCCCATGATCCCGAAGTCGAAGAACACGATGCGGCCCTCGTCGTCGACGTAGAGGTTGCCTGCGTGCAGGTCACCGTGGAACAGTCCGTGCCGCAATCCGCCCTCGAACAGGCTGAACAGCAGGGCTTTGACGAGCTCGGTGCCGTCGAAGCCGGCCTTGCGGATGGCTGCGCTGTCGTCGATGCGGATGCCTTGCACGCGTTCCATCGTCAGCACCCGCTCGCTGGTGAAATTCCAGTGCACCTGTGGCACCCGGATGTTCTTACCGAGCGGCGAGGCGTGCAGGTGGGAGACCCAGGCGTCCATGGACTGGGCCTCGAGGCGGAAGTCCAGCTCCTCGGCCAGGTTGTCGGAGAAATCGGCGACCACGTCCTGCGCCGAGAGTCGGCGGCCCAGTTTGGCCAATTCGACGGCTTGGGCGAAGCGCTGCAGGATCTGTAGATCGGCGGCGACCCGGCGACGGATGCCCGGGCGCTGGATCTTGACCACGACGTCTTCACCGGTTTTCAGGGTCGCGTAGTGCACCTGAGCGATAGAGGCCGACGCGAATGGCTGCTCGTCGAAGGTGGCGAACAGGTTCGCTGGATCGTCGCCGAGATCCTCGGCGAGCAGTTTGTGCACCTCTTGGGTGTCGGCGGGCGGCACCCGGTCCAGCAGGCTACGGAACTCGCGGGACAGCGATTCACCGAACGCCCCGGGGCTGGACGCCATGATCTGACCGAACTTCACGTACGTCGGACCCAGGTCGGCGAAGGTCTGCGGGATCTCCTTGAGGATCTTCTGCTGCCAGGACCCCTTGCCCGGCAGCTTCGTGAGAACGCGTGCGGCGGTGCGGGTGACTTGCCAACCAGTGACGGCTACCCGGGCCGCTTCAACCGGCAACGGCACCCGGTCCAGCTTGGCCACGTCGCGATGTTTAGTGGAACTCATTTGGTTAGTGTGCCAAACCTGGGGATTCAAGTCCCAATTGCTGTGAGCCCGCTCACCAGCCGGACCGGGCGACCGCGAAGTTCTCGCGAAGGGTTTCCAGGATCGGTCGCCAAACAGGTTCGGGCAGGTCGTGGCCCATACCGTCGACCACGACGAAGCGTGCACCGGGAATGGCCGCGGCGACCGCCCGCCCGTTGCGCGGGCGCAGCATCGGATCTGCCGACCCGTGCAAGACCACCGTTGGCACGCTGATCTGCCGGCTGTACGGGAGCAGGCTGCCGGTGCCGAGAACGGCGTCGAATTGGCGCAGCATGCCCGGCGGATAGGTACAGCGTTGCGCGAGCTGCTGAACCCGTCTGCGTAGCTCCTGGTCTGGCGGTAGGAAGTTGGGCCCGTTGAACACCGCGATGTTGCGCACCTCGAAGGCCAACTTCTCTTCGGCTGAGGCGTCTTTGGCCGGTGGGTCGAACGCCAGCTTGATGACCCGCCAGGCCGGCGGCGCGGACAACGGCTTGCCGGTGGTGGACATGATGACGCCCAGCGAGGCCACCCGGTCGGGTTCGGTGGCGGCCAGGATCTGCGCGATCATGCCGCCCAGCGAGGCGCCGACGACGTGCGCCCGGGCGATACCCAGATGGTCGAGCAGCGCGACGACGTCCTGGGTCATGTCGACCAGGGTGTAGGGCACCGCACTCGGCCTGCCCATGAAATAGCGGCCGATGCGCCGGTAGAGCGAGCCGTCGGCGCGCAGCCCGTGCATCTTGGCCGACAGGCCGGTGTCCCGGTGGTCGAACCGGATGACGCGGTGGCCGGCATCGACCAGCTGTGCGCAGAAGCCGTCGGGCCACATCGGCAGCTGGGCGCCCAGGCCCATGATGAGCAGCACCGCCGGGTCCGCCGGGTCGCCGAGATCCTCGAAGTACAGCTCGACAGCACCGTCGGCCGTCTCGCGGCACGCGATACCGCTGGTGGTGCGCATGCCTTCTGTTCTACCGGGGCTGCCAGGGGGTGCACCAAGGTTGGGGTTCCCAGTTCTCCCGGCCGGCGATCAGTTCGTACATGGTGGCGCCGTCGATACTCTCCCGGACGATGTCGGCGTGCCCGGCATGGCGGGCCAGCTCGTTGATCACATGCAGGATCACCCAGCGCACCGACCAGGACTGCACGTCCCGGGGAAACCACGGGGCTTCGGTCGGCACCGGTACCGGCGCGTCGAGGTCGGCGGTTTCCACTACTCGCAGTGACGCCGCGTTTTGCGCTTCGAGCGCGCGCAGCAGGTCGTCGAGCGTCTCCTCGGGCCGCATCACATGCTCGTCTTCGATGGCTTTGCGGATCTCTTCGAAGGGCCTGGGGTCTTTGGGTGGTCTGCCCGGCGCGGCGGCCGCCCGTGCTGTCCAGCTGCGCTGCATACCGGCGACGTGCTTGATCAGTCCGCCGATGGACAGCGCACTTACCGACGGCGTGGACCGCGCCTGTTCGTCGGTGAGGCCATAGGACACCGCGAAGTAGGCGCTCTGGTGATAGGCCAGGTACTCGCGCAGGGCGCTGCGCTCGTCGGGCACTGGTGGGGCAAGGGCCGGCATGCTCAATCCTTTCGGTTGTTCGTTTGGTGGGCGTAAAGGTCCCGCAGGCAACAAATTTCGGCGCCGTGGTGGATCGCTTCCCGATTGATGTGCAGTACCAGCTCGCTGAGCGCGTACTCGGCGTACGGGCCCTCGGCCGGACCGCACGGGCGGTTCAGGTCCGCAGCGGACAGCGCGCGCACGCCGTCGATCCATGTCGCGTAGGTCTGGTCGAGCTGTTGCAGTGCGGTGGCGGCGTCGGTGGCATAGGGCCAGCTCTGGTAGTCGGCGGGCGGTCCGTCGAAATGACTGTGGTTGCGCATCGCGAACACTCCGACGATGACGTGCGCCATGCGCCAGGCGACGGTGGTGAACGGCGCCGGGTCGGGAGGCGGGTACGCGAAGTCGATCGACCCATCCGGATGGATGGTCCAGCAGTCGGACACCGGCTGCCAGAAGTACTCGTCGTCGGTCAACCCGTCCAGGCGCGGGCGCAGCTGTCCGCGCCAGTGAAATTCGAGCTGGTCGGTCAGTTGGGTGGTCAGGTCGGTCATGGCGTTCAGCTTTCCAGCAATAGCGGACAGTATTGGTCCTAAATGAGGCGGAGACTGATGACATGTCGGCAGGAACGTCCAAGACGAGCCGGGTGCTGCAACTGCTGGGTTTGTTGCAGGCGCGCCGGGTGTGGACGGGACAGGAGCTGGCGGAGCGACTGTCGGTGACTACCCGCAGTGTGCGCCGCGATATCGAGCGGTTGCGTGAGCTGGGCTATCCGGTCGGTGCCAGCAAGGGACAGGGCGGTGGATACCGACTCGGCGCCGGTGCCGCGTTGCCGCCGTTGCTGCTCGACCCCGACGAGGCGGTTGCCGTGGCGGTCTGCCTGCGACTCGCGGCCGGCGGCAGCGTCGCCGGGGTGGGGGACTCGGCGTTGCGCGCCCTGAGCAAGCTGGATCAGGTGATGCCGGCACGACTGCGTGCGCAGGTGGCTGCCGTGCACGACGCGACGGTGACCCTGACGCCCGAGACATCCGAGGCGGTGGAACCCGACACCTTGATGACCTTGGCGCGGGCGTGCCGCGACCATGAGCATGTGACGGCCGAGTACACCGACCGCGCCGGCCACCCGAGCCGGCGCCGACTGGAGCCCTACCAGCTGGTGACCACCGGCCGGCGCTGGTATCTGCTGGCACACGACCGTGACCGCGCGGACTGGCGCAGCCTGCGACTGGACCGGATGGGTGCGGTGCTTGCGACGGGCAGCACCTTCGTCCCACGGCCCGCCCCAGACGCGCGAGAGTATGTGCAGCACTCGATCAGTGCGGCGCCCTACCGATACGTGGCCCGAGTTCGTTATCAGCTGCCCGCGTCCGACGTCGCGCGCCACTTCTCACCGCAATCGATGCGTGTCGAACCGGAGGGAGCGGACGCCTGTGTGGTCACCGCCGGCGGCGACCAGCCGGAGGTGATGGTGTTGCACTTCGCGATGGTGGACGCGGATTTCGAGGTGCTCGAACCGCCGGAGGTGCGGGCCGCGGCACATGCGGTCGCCAAACGTCTTCACCATGCTGGCGGGTCGCCGTAAGGTGCGGGCATGCAGGTGGTTTCGGCGGAATCGACCGAACTATTCGTAGGCCCGCCGGAAACGCCCGTGCAGTTGGCTCGCGTCACCCTCGCGCACTGCACCGAACCGACGCCGCTGCGCATCTCCGGTGACGGCTTGCGCGGCGAGGTGGTCGCCGAACCCGGAGCCGAGGTAGTCGAGATACCCGTGACGGTGGACAAGCCGGTGGTCGGCCAGCGGCGCTCGGCTCACCTACAGGCCGCCGAGGTGAGCGTGGCCTTCGAATTCGTGGTCGCGGAGCCTGGCTGGACGATGTTCATGGTCAGCCACTTCCACTACGACCCGGTCTGGTGGAACACTCAGGGCGCCTACACAAGTGAGTGGCGCGAAGACCCGCCGGGGCGATGCCGCCAGACCAATGGCTTCGAGTTGGTACACGCGCA
>JAVROZ010000328.1:0-5127 GCA_032162485.1 Mycobacterium sp. | reverse complement strand
GTGAATTTGCTGACGTCATTGGTCACCTCGAAATGACCGAACGCGCCGCCCCCCTTGGCGTGCGGCTGACGTTCGGGGATGCGTTCGCGATTGAACTGCGCCATCTGCTCAATCAGGTAGTGGTCCTGCAACAGGATCGGACCGTCGGGACCGATCGTCAATGACCGCTCGTCACTGGGTGCGGGGGTGCCGGCATCAGTGGTGGTGAAACGCTCCGTCATTCGAAATCTCCTCGTGAATTGGGATGATTAACGGAAATACAAGGGCGACAAGGTAATTCGTGTGGACTGCACACACCCTGTCACCAGGCCCCGACTCGCACGACCGAACAGAACCGAAAGAGTGGTACCCCGACACTCGGCGCTCCGAAACTCCGGCGCCGAGTCGGTGGTCACGCGACACTGAGGCCACGTACCTCAGTATGCGCCCACTCTGGATCCAGTCAAGAAATGATTCGGGAACGCGAAGAAGGTGGTCCGACGTGGCCGCCGCTAGGGGCGACTGGGCGGACTACTGGGGGCGCTCGGTCCAGACGTTGGCGGTTGAGCGGGAGCAGGCCCAGGAGGCGGACCGGCGGCCGGACCACCGGGACCACCGGGTCCTCCGGGGAAGCCGGGACCCATTCCCGGAGGTGGGGGGCCGGGGAACCTGAACTGCCATTGAGCCCCCGGGCCGCCGCCGCCCGGCCCACCGGGACCGCCCGGCTGGAATTGCCCGTGATGGTGGCGATGGTGATGGTGGCAGTGGCCGCCCCCGAAAACCATCGCCGCGGCAAAGAACAGGGTCGATGCGATGAAGACGATTCCGGCGACAATCACCACCCAGGCGGCGACGCGGTAGAGCCTCGGAGGCTTGTCGTATGCCGGTGGCGGCGGGGGCGGCGATGTAGCGACGGATGACGGCGGAGTCGAAGTCGCCGGAGTCGAAGTCGGCGGATCGGGACGATCGGGTGTTTCGCTCATGCTCTGAATATCGCGCAGGCCCACGCGACCGTAAAGGGTTCGGCCCACAAAGTTGCGATGAATTGATCTAGCCCGGCGCTCGGGCGAGCGCCGGGCTATCGGTTGCAGGTTTGTTAGCGGCCGGGTGTCGGGGCGGCCGTTGTTGACGGCGCGACCGAGGAGGGCACCTGGCCAGGCCCACCGGGGCCGGTGCCAGGACTGACCTGCGGCGCCCCACCGTTGGGGTAGCCGCTGTGGTGCATCATGCCCGATTGGTGCTTGTGGTGATGGCGGTGATGACCGCCGCCGTGGTGTCCCAAAGCCATGCCGGTGAAGAAAATTACCGAGACGATGAAGGTGATCCCGGCGACGATCGCCACCCACGCTGCGGCTTTGAAGACCCTGGGGATCCTGTATGCCAATGCGTCTGATGGCCGTTCTGGTGCTACCGCGGTCGAAGTCCGCGTGGTGGGGGTGTCAGAAATTTCGCTCATGAAACGGATGATGCCTGTGCAAACAGTAGTTGCGGCTATGCGCTACTTATGTAGCGGCTGTGAGCGTCGGCGTTCCCGATCCGGTCACGGCATGGATTCGCAATAGATTATTAATTGCGGGGACGTGCGGTTACAACCGCGCGGCCAGCAATTCGGCGATTTGGATGGTATTCAGCGCCGCGCCCTTGCGCAGGTTGTCTCCGGAGACGAACAGCGCCAAGCCACGCCCGTCCGGCACCCCCGGATCCTGCCGGATCCGGCCGACCAATGATTCGTCGACGCCCGCGGCGGCCAGCGGCGTCGGGACGTCCACCAGCCTCACACCGGGGGCGCCTTCGAGCAGTTCGCGGGCCCGCTCGGGAGAGATGGGCCGAGCGAATTCGGCGTTGATCGATAGGGAATGGCCGGTGAATACCGGAACCCGCACACAGGTGCCACTGACCAGCAGGCCCGGAATGCCGAGAATCTTGCGACTCTCCGAACGCAGCTTCTGGTCCTCGTCGGTTTCACCGGAGCCGTCGTCCACCAACGACCCAGCCAGCGCCACCACGTTGAATGCGATCGGAGCGACGTACTTGTTCGGTGCCGGGAACTCCACGGCACCACCGTCGTGCACCAACTGCTCGGCGTTACCGATCACCGCGCGTGCCTGCGTCGCCAATTCCTCGACGCCGGCCAGGCCGCTACCCGAGACGGCTTGGTAAGAGGACACCACCAGGCGGAGCAGTTGGGCTTCGTCGTGCAGCACCTTGAGCACCGGCATCGCCGCCATGGTGGTGCAGTTCGGGTTGGCAATGATGCCTTTTTTGAGCGACCCGGCCCGAAGCACGTCCCTGTCGAAGTTCACCTCGGACACCACTAGCGGCACGTCAGGGTCCTTGCGCCAAGCCGACGAGTTGTCGATCACCGTCACCCCGGCGGCGGCGAACCGAGGCGCCTGCACCTTCGACATGGCCCCGCCGGCGGAGAACAACGCGATGTCGAGCCCACTCGGGTCAGCGGTCTCGGCGTCTTCGACCTCGATCTCCTGGCCGCGGAACGGCAACTTGCGACCCTGCGAGCGGGCCGAGGCGAAGAACCGCACCGACGTGGCAGGAAAGTCCCGCTCGTCGAGCAGCGTCCGCATCACCTGGCCCACCTGACCGGTGGCACCCACTACCCCAACCGCAACCATCTAACGTCCCGTCCCCGCATACACCGTTGCCTCCTCCTCGCCACCGAGCCCGAACGCCTCGTGTAACGCAACAACGGCTTTATCTAGTTCGGTATCACGGCAAAGAACCGAAATCCGGATCTCGGAGGTGGAGATCAGCTCGATATTGACTCCGACCGCAGCCAGCGCCTCACAGAACGTCGCGGTGACGCCGGGATGGCTGCGCATGCCGGCCCCGATCAGGGACACCTTGCCGATGTGGTCGTCGTAGAGGAGTTGGGTGAAGCCGATCTCATCTTTGAGCGCGTCCAGCTTGGCCACCGCGGTGGGCCCGCTGTCGCGCGAGCACGTGAAGGTGATGTCGGTCTTGCCGTCCTCGACCTTGGACACGTTCTGCAGCACCATGTCGATGTTCACGTCGGCGTCGGCGACAGCCCGGAACACCCTGGCGGCGTACCCCGGGATGTCCGGCAGCCCGACGATGGTCACCTTGGCCTCGCTGCGGTCGTGCGCGACACCGGTCAGAAGGGGGCTTTCCATGGGCTTGTCCTTGATCGATCCGACAACGACAGTGCCTAGCCGGTCCGTGTACGAGGACCGGACGTGCACAGGGAGGTTGTAGCGCCGTGCATATTCCACGCAGCGCAGCATCAACACCTTGGCACCACAGGCGGCCAGCTCGAGCATCTCCTCGAAGGTGACAGTCTCGAGCTTGCGGGCCTTCGGCACAATCCGCGGGTCGGCACTGAAGATGCCGTCGACATCGGTATAGATCTCGCACACGTCGGCGCCCAGCGCCGCGGCCAGGGCGACAGCGGTGGTGTCCGAGCCGCCGCGGCCCAGGGTGGTGACATCACGGGTGTCTTGACTCACGCCTTGGAAGCCGGCCACCAAGACGACCCGGCCCTCGTCCAGGGCCGCCTGCACCCGGCCCGGCGAGACATCGATGATCTTCGCGTTGCCATGCGTGCCGGTGGTGATGACGCCGGCTTGCGAACCGGTGAACGACCGGGCGTGGGCGCCCAGCGATTCGATCGCCATGGCCACCAGGGCGTTGGAGATCCGCTCCCCGGCGGTCAGCAGCATGTCGAGTTCCCGCGGCGGCGGAACCGGGCAGACCTGTTGAGCCAGATCCAGCAGGTCGTCGGTGGTGTCGCCCATTGCTGAAACGACGACCACCACGTCATTGCCCTGTTTCTTGGTCTCCACGATCCGCTCGGCAACGCGGCGAATCCGGTCGGCGTCGGACACCGAGGATCCGCCGTACTTCTGCACGACGAGCGCCACTGATTTTTTTCCTGTCTCGGATTCGCGGTACGGGTCTCCGCTTAAGTCCACAACAGGATACGTGCCATCGCATCTCGATTTGCGCGGCAATGCTGCCGCGATTTTCGTGGTTGCGGCGCGACGGATGTTTTGGTCGCGACGCCGATCGCGGTAGAGTGCACAACGTGCAGCGGGTGCTCCTCCTCGGACGCCGCGACGGGGTCTGATCCAGACTGGCTCCCCGTCGCGGGAGTTTCGCGATGCGCCGGTCCGAGGTTCCCCCTCAATTCCGTTTCATCCCCTGGAGCACAAACCGTGACTAATCCCGATTCACCCGACGCCTACGTATCGGCGCGCACCATCGTCAAGCCCGCCGGTGCCGCCGCGCCCGGCCAACCCGCATGGAATCCGCAGCGGAATACGTCCATGCCGGTCAGCCGGTACCGTCCCTTCGCCGACGAGGTCGAGGCCATTCGAGTGCCCGACCGCACTTGGCCCGACCGCATCATCACCAACGCACCCCTGTGGTGCGCGGTGGATCTGCGGGACGGCAACCAGGCGCTGATCGACCCGATGAGCCCGACCCGCAAGCGCCGCATGTTCGACCTGCTGGTCCGGATGGGCTATAAGGAGATCGAGGTCGGCTTCCCGTCGGCAAGCCAGACCGACTTCGACTTCGTCCGCGACATCATCAGCGGCGGCGCCATCCCCGAAGACGTCACCATCCAGGTGCTGACCCAGTGTCGGCCCGAGCTGATCGAGCGCACCTTCGAGGCGTGTGCAGGTGCGGCAAACGTCATCGTGCACTTCTACAACTCCACCTCGATCCTGCAGCGCCGCGTCGTCTTCCGCGCGGACCGCGGCGCCGTGCAGGCCATAGCGACCGACGGTGCCCGCAAGTGCGTCGAGCAGGCTGCAAAATACCCGGACACGCGGTGGCGGTTCGAGTACTCGCCGGAGTCATACACCGGGACCGAGCTGGAATACGCCAAGCAGGTCTGCGACGCCGTGGGTGAAATCATCCGACCGACGCCGGACAACCCGATCATCTTCAACCTGCCGGCAACGGTGGAGATGGCCACGCCGAACGTCTACGCCGATTCGATCGAGTGGATGAGTCGCAACCTGGCCAACCGGGAGTCGGTCATCCTGAGCCTGCATCCGCATAACGACCGCGGAACCGCTGTCGCTGCGGCCGAATTGGGTTACCAGGCCGGCGCCGACCGGATAGAGGGCTGCCTGTTCGGCAATGGCGAGCGCACCGGCAACGTGT
>JAVROZ010000327.1:0-6353 GCA_032162485.1 Mycobacterium sp. | reverse complement strand
TATGGCCAGAATCAGCAGCAGCGACCCGATCACCCAGTTGGCCTCTCGAGGCCGCCGGAACGCGCCGGTGAAAAAGACACGCGCCAAATGCACCATGATCGAGGCGGCGAACATCAACGCCGCCCAGTGGTGGACTTGGCGCACGAACAGCCCACCGCGTACCTCGAAGGAAATGTTCAGCGCCGTCTCGTAGGCGCGCGACATCTGGATTCCGCGCAGCGGCTGGTACACGCCGTTGTAGGTGACCTCGGCCATCGACGGGTCGAAGAACAGTGTCAGATACACCCCGGTGATCAGCAGGACGATGAAGCTGTACAGCGCAATCTCGCCGAGCAGGAACGACCAGTGCGTCGGAAAGACTTTATTCAGCTGACGCCGCAGCGCCGCCGATGGGTGATAGCGGGTATCGAGCCCGTCTACCTGGCGAGCCACCGTCGCGCCCACATCGATCTTCGGACTCATAAGGGTCCTTCCGCCGATCGTCGTCGAACCTTTGAACCGGACAGCATCGGAGACAGGTCAAGTCGTCCACTAATGCACAGTACGTTCATTACTGTATAGATAATACGCTTCTGTCCGGGGTGTCCATCGGCTAATTTTCGCGATCACCCGCATTCGGCAGGTCGCGGCCCGATTTCGGCTTCGCCTAGGAGGCCCGGTAGATCCCGGGGATCGGGCTGGGCAGTTCAGTCGGCGGCAATGATCGCCGAGGGCGGATACGACGCGGGGATGGGATTGAGGTTCGGCACTATCGGCGCGCCCGGGGGTACCGGGTCGACTCGGCTGAGCGTGAACCGCGCCCCACCAGCCAGATCTTGGCCGGTGCACATGAACTCTGTCGTGGTCCGCAGTCGCCAGCGCTCCTGTGCCAGACAAGCCCGCTTCCCGTCGCGCTCGGCGGCGAGCGCTAGTGCGAGTGCATCGGCCCACGAGTCGTCGGTCCGCGTCTCCAGCACAATCGGCCGGCCATGGGCGTGAGCGGCCAGGTAGTTGAGGGCCGCTGGCACTCCCGCCAGCTCGTCCCGGTCTTTGCGCAACGCAGTGCTGGTTACCGCAAGCACCGCACCCACCGCCAGGCCCAGCGCCGCCACTGCGGCCGGCACCCTGCGTGCCCACAGCTGGGGTCGGGAAGTCACCAGGATTACCAGAGCCGACGAGCCGAGCACGAGTAACGCCAGGGGCAGCGCGTAGGAGAAGGTCCCGATGTATGACGCAAAGAGTTGATCCACCCCGTACCAGCAGTAGACACCGAACAGCACGGTAGCCACGGCGGTCACCCTCCAGAGCTGACGCGAGAAGTCGTGCGGCCCGGAGCCGACGTCGCCATCGCGAAGGTTCCGCAGGGCTTGGACCAAGAAAAAACACCCGGCAAACAACAGGATCAAGAACACCGCGCCCCATTCGGGCCTAGGCCGCTCAGCTGGGCCCCAGAACTGCACGAGGAACCATGCCGCGTCGAGCGGCGGGTTCGGCGCACGGTGGCCGTAGGCGAAGTACTTGGGGATCTCTCCCGGCCAGCGCAGAATCTCGTTGAGCACGATTGGCACCAGGAACAGAGCAAGCACGCCGGTTGCGACCAGCACGTCGCGGCGGTGCGCAGACAACCTGTGCCGCTGCGGAATCAGGCCCACCAGTGCCAGCAGCGGCACCAGGGCCAGAAACTCCGCGTGCCCGTGCACCAGCAGCCCGCCGGCGAGCACCATGATCCACAGGTGACGCAACCGGCCGGCCGAAACCGAGGCAAGGGCGAAAAGGTAGAGCAGGAACGGCGCGAAGCATGCATACGGAATCCAAGTGGAACAGACGAGCTGTTTGTGCTCGGCAAGGAAGATCAGCGTGACACCGGCGGCGGTGAACACCGCCGCTGATGAGCCCACCCACGTGTAGAGAATCATCAGAGCGAGCCCGAGCAGCGTCGCGTTGAGCGCCATGATCGCGATCACTTGCCCGTTGTAGGCCGCCGGAACGAGGTGAGTTACGTCATGCAACAACCACTCGCCGGCGGCCTGAACGTAGAAGAAAGCCGGGCCGGGATGGTGAAAGCCGACCCGGGAATAGTGCCCGGTGAACAGCGCGAAGTGTTTGGCCTGAATGGTCAGCATCGAATTGGACGCCGGGTCCCCGGCCTCATAGATGGCTCGCGTGAACAGGTCTCGGTTGCGCACCAGCAGCAGAACGAGCAAACCGCCGCCGCAAGCGGCAAAGACCTTTGCGGCTTGGGCGGGCAGGGTCGGGGAACGCGTCGACGGGTCGGCCATGCAGTCCCGATTCTAGGGAGCTGCTTTGCCACCTTCTTTTCGCGGGCCTGTTCTCCGGCCTGTCTCCGGGACATGGCGATGAGCCGATTGCAGTCCTTTCGCGGTGAGGCGATAGGTTGGCGGGGTGACTGAGACAGCCACCGCAACCGCTACGGAAGCCGCCTCGGACGGCGGAAAACCCCCGTTCGTATCCCGTTCGGTCCTGGTCACCGGCGGAAACCGGGGGATCGGGCTTTCGATCGCCCAGCGGCTTGCCGCCGATGGCCACAAGGTGGCCGTCACGCACCGCGGATCCGGGGCGCCCGAGGGCCTGTTCGGCGTCGAGTGCGATGTCACCGACAGCGACGCTGTCGATCGCGCCTTCAAAGCGGTCGAGGAGCACCAGGGTGCCGTCGAGGTCCTGGTTTCCAACGCCGGCATCTCCGCGGATGCTTTCCTCATCCGGATGACCGAGGAAAGGTTCGAGAAGGTCATCGACGCGAACCTCACCGGGGCGTTCCGGGTGGCGCAGCGGGCCGCGCGCAGCATGACCAAGAAGCGCTTCGGCCGAATGATCTTCGTGGGTTCGGTTTCCGGCAGCTGGGGCATCGGAAACCAGGCTAACTACGCGGCCTCCAAGGCCGGTCTGATCGGCATGGCCCGCTCGATCTCCCGGGAGCTGTCCAAGGCCGGGGTCACCGCGAATGTGGTGGCGCCTGGCTACATCGACACCGAGATGACCCGCGCGCTGGATGAACGAATTCAGGCGGGTGCATTGGATTTCATCCCGGCGAAGCGGGTCGGCACCGCCGCGGAGGTCTCGGGGGTAGTCAGCTTCCTGGCGTCCGAGGATGCGAGTTATATCGCCGGTGCCGTCATCCCGGTCGACGGCGGCATGGGCATGGGCCATTAGCTAGACCAGCCGAAAATCACAGAGATCAAGACGGACTAGAACGGACACGGTATGGCAGGACTGCTCGAAGGCAAACGGATCCTGGTCAGTGGGATCATCACCGACTCGTCGATCGCGTTTCACATCGCGCGGGTCGCCCAGGAACAGGGTGCTCAACTGGTGCTGACGGGATTCGACCGCCTGCGACTGATTCAGCGCATCGCCGACCGGCTGCCGGAGAAGGCCCCGCTGCTCGAACTCAACGTGCAGGACGAGAAGCACCTGGAGACGCTGGCCGAGCGGGTAACCGAGGCGATCGGTGAGGGCAACAAGCTCGACGGCGTGGTGCACTCGATCGGCTTCATGCCGCAGACCGGGATGGGCATCAACCCATTCTTCGACGCGCCCTATGAGGACGTCTCCAAGGGCATCCACATCTCGGCCTACTCTTATGCCTCGCTGGCCAAAGCCCTGCTGCCGATCATGAATCCGGGTGGCTCTATCGTCGGCATGGACTTCGACCCCACCCGCGCGATGCCGGCCTACAACTGGATGACGGTGGCCAAGAGCGCACTGGAGTCGGTGAACCGGTTCGTGGCCCGTGAGGCCGGCAAGGTCGGCGTGCGCTCGAATCTCGTTGCCGCAGGACCGATCCGGACGTTGGCGATGAGCGCGATCGTCGGCGGCGCGCTGGGCGACGAGGCCGGCGCCCAGATCCAGTTACTCGAGGAAGGCTGGGACCAGCGCGCCCCCATCGGCTGGAACATGAAGGACGCTACGCCGGTGGCCAAGACGGTGTGTGCCCTGCTTTCGGAGTGGTTGCCGGCGACTACCGGCAGCATCATCTACGCCGACGGCGGCGCCAGTAGTCAATTGCTATAACAGGCAATGAAATTCGACGCGGTCCTGCTGCTGTCCTTCGGCGGGCCGGAAGGTCCGGAGCAAGTGCGGCCGTTCTTGGAGAACGTCACGCGGGGTAGGAACGTGCCGCCAGCACGCCTGGACGACGTCGCCGAACACTATCTGCATTTCGGTGGCGTATCACCGATCAACGGGATCAACCGCGCCCTGATCGCCGAGTTGCAGGCCCAGCAGGAACTGCCGGTGTATTTCGGCAACCGTAATTGGGAGCCCTATATAGAAGACACCGTCGCTGCGATGCGCGACGACGGTATTCGGCGCGCGGTGGTGTTCACCACGTCGGCGTGGAGTGGCTATTCCAGCTGCACGCAGTACGTCGAAGACATCGCCCGGGCGCGCCGGGCGGCCGGCTCGGACGCGCCCGAGTTGGTCAAACTGCGAACCTACTTCGACCATCCGCTTTTCGTTGAGATGTTCGTCGACGCCATCGCCGCGGTCGCTGAAACATTGCCCCCCGGGCAGGGCGATGCGGCGCGGCTGGTTTTCACCGCCCATTCCGTTCCGATCGCCGCCGACCAGCGCTGTGGGCCCAACCTGTACAGTCGCCAGGTCGCTTATGCCGCAAGGCTTGTCGCCATGGCCGCGGGTTACGCCGAGCACGACGTGGTATGGCAGTCGCGTTCAGGTCCGCCGCAGGTTCCCTGGCTCGAACCCGACGTCGCCGACCACATCGCGACCCTGGCCGATGACGGCACCACCACCGTGATCGTCTGTCCCATCGGGTTTGTCGCCGACCACATCGAGGTGGTGTGGGATCTCGACCACGAGTTGCGCATGCAGGCCGAGGCACTGGGTGTCACGCTCGGCCGCGCCGGCACGCCAAATGCCGATCCCAGATTCGCCCGGCTGGCAGTGGATTTGATCGACGAACTGCGCGACGGACGGGACGTCGTCCGGGTCAGCGGCCCCGAACCGGTACTGGGCTGCCTTGCCAGCAACAACGGCGAAGCGTGTCGTCCGCCACACTGCGTCGCGAACTGTGGGTCCTGAAATCAGTCCGTCCACGCCGAATGCAGGATCGCGCTGACCGCGGCCATCCGCGCCGAACGCACCACGGCTGTCAAGGGCCGCAACGCGTTGGTGGCGATCTGACCTTCCGACAACGATTGCGTCCCAGCCGGTTCCGGTGTAGCCGTGATGCGCGATCCCAAGCGATCCGCAGCGGAGTCGGGCAGTCGACTGAGCCCGGCGCTGACCGCGATGATCGCGTCGACGTGCGCCGCGTTCTCCAGCACCCGCAGTGCGCGCGTCGGTGCATGGTCGGGGACCTGGTGTTGCCGTGAAGATTCCAGCATCTGTTCAACGAGGCCGCGCGGATTTTCGATGTCGCTGTTCGCGGATCCCAGTCCCAAGGCGGTCAGCGCATCAGCGGCTGACCGCACTGCCGACCGCAGCGCGTATTCGGCATCGCCTAGCTCATGGTGGTCGAACACCGGGGCACCGGGCAGCGAATACACCATCCAGGTCAGTGCAGACAATTCGGGAACAACGGCGTCATCGTCGACGTCTTCGAGGTCGCTGTAGGCGAAGTCGGGGACGAGGCCAATCGCAGCACCGGGGTCGTCCGGATTTGTGATGATCACCGCCTCGCCCGCGGCCAGCGCGTCCTGCTGGAACTGGGTTCCTGCCGACAGCCCGCGCACGTCGCCGGGCACCGGCAGGACCACGTTGATCGTCCCGGGCAAGCGCCCGGGCGACGTGGGTGACTTGCGGCCCACCGCGGCGCGCAGCGTCTGCAGCAAACACACGGTTCCGGCGTCGTCCACATCGGGCCAAGGCAGTCCGGTATGGCCCGCCGCGACAGCGTCATAGGCGGCCACCGATTGCCTTGGCGCCCACAGTGATAACGCGTCCAAAACGTCATCGGGCGCAGCCTTGCCTGCGAGCCAGGCATTGGCCCACATCGACAGCGAGACACTCGGGCACCACATGATCTCGCAGTGTAATAGCTTCGGCGCCTTGGACGCGGATTGTGGTGGATCACGCGTAGTCTGAGCCAATGCCCGTGGCGCTGATCTGGCTGATTGCAGCGTTGCTGCTCGTCGGTGCAGAAGCCCTGACCGGCGACATGTTCCTGTTGATGCTCGGCGGGGGCGCGTTGGCGGCCTCCGGCACCAGCTGGCTGATCGATTGGCCGGTCTGGGCTGATGGGCTGGTCTTTCTGATCGTCTCGGTCCTGTTGCTTTCGCTGGTGCGGCCCGCGTTGCGGCGGCGGCTGACGCCCGGCAATGCCTTCAAGAGCGGCATCAAGGCGCTGGAAGGCAAAAAAGCGGTGGTGCTCGATAGGGTCGCCCGCGATCCCG
>JAVROZ010000326.1:0-2949 GCA_032162485.1 Mycobacterium sp. | reverse complement strand
GGAGCGGGTATCGCCTCGTCGGCCGGTTCATAGATCGGCACGGCGGTCATGGTGTAGCCGTCCTGCACGCGCAACAGCGTCTTCCAGGATCCCCAGACCGGGATGGGTTCGGTGGTGCGGTAGTGCCCGGGACCAACTCGCTGCAGCCGGTCGACAACCAGACCGCGGTTGTTCACCATCTTCCCTTGCCAGGACGTGATCGACACCCAATCGGGATTGTCCTTCACCAGGTTGGGCGGGTTGATCTGTACATCGGCGGACACCATGCGTTTGCCGGGCTCACTCGGCAACTCGGTCAGGTTGATTGTCGCGGTGTTCTTGCTGGGGATGATGATGTGCAGCCCGTTGGCGACCGCGCCGCCGATCACCAACACCGTTGCCGCGACTACCGAGATGCCGATTGCCCGGCGCGGAAGCTGCTGGCCGGTGAGCACCATTCCGGTCAGCGCCCCGCAAGTCGCCATCAGCACGGCGACCGGCACGGCCATGGCCAGGGCTTCGCCCCACATGCTGGTCGGCCAGGGGTAGTGGTAGACGGCTCCGATCCACAACGACTCCAGCCAGAGCCCCACGGTGCCCACCAGCAGGCCGGTGACCGCACCAAAGACGAGCGGACGCTTGTACAGCGGAGTCAGCGCCAGAATTTCAACGATCAACGCGGGACCGAGGTACAGCGGGAACCAGTTGAGCGGAGCTCCCAGGATGGGCCCGACGATGAGAGCGCAACCACCGCGCAGCCCGATCGCGAAGAGGGCCGCGATGACGGCGGCGCCCTTGCCCAATGTCATTCGGGCGACGACCAATGCCAGCGCCGCGACCCCGGCGATCATCATCGGGTGCAGCGACAGGCGGAACTGCTCGACGCCGAAGTCGTACTCGATCTGGTAGACGGACAAGCCGATCAAGAGCCCCCCGCAAGACAGATAGCGCAGGAGTTTGACGATTGGCTTTTCGGGAGGTGCGTCGGGCAGCGCGCGCCCACCCTCGTACTCCAGCATGAGCACCGCGAATAGCGACAGGCCCGCGCCGCCGATCATCATCAGGTGCGTGGGGCCCCACAGGGTGACGTCCTGGCCGAAGATGCGATGCCAGATGTCGTCGAGCGGGAACCCGAACAGCGCGTACATTCCGCAACCGGCCATCAGGATGCCGCCGACGGGCGCGTGCCAGTTGTCAGTGATGCGCACCGGCGCGGGGCCGGGCTCGTCGAACGGCAGCACGATCGCGATCATGCCGCCCAGGAAGATCCCGAACAGGCCGATGATGATGAAGTAGTGCGCGGGGTTGGCGAGGGGACCGGGGTCACGACCTTCGCCGATGTGCCAGCTAACGTCCCAAATGAAGCCGAATAACGCACAGATGATCGACGACGTGTAGACCAGCACCGGCAGTGCTACCCACGATGGCCGCTTGAATTTGACGCCCAACCAATCGGCAAACTTCTCCAGCCAACTGATTCGGTGGGTTCGATGCGCATACCCAATGGCCAGCAGTATCAGCGTTATCACCGCGGCGGCGATCGAAAGACCGACTACCTGGCCTAATGCGGCCCCGCGCGCCGCCGGCGCGCCCTCTGCAACAACTGCCGATACCACCGCGATCGCCTCCCGTTTGCGCGCAGATGACTAGGACGAACCTCGAATGCCCAAATGCGTGGCTGGTCAATCCTGCTTTTCGCCGGAGTTTCGGCGATTTCGCATAGCTATATACAACACCACGCCGACGACAATCACCGCAGGCAGAAACGCCGGTATTGCCAGCCAGATCCCGTGGTCGGCCAGGTACTCGACGTGTACATCGCTCATAGTGGGTTCATACCCTGCCGCACGCCGTCCCACCCCGGCAAACCGGAACCAGCAGCGGGGACGCCCGCGAAGAATCTGTCGACGGGGGGACCGTTACCCTTGCCTGAACACCGTTTCAAGTGGGCCACCCGTATTGCAACGGCACCAGAACAGAGATGTGCTCCGAATACGCGCGGACACGATCAATAGAAAGCAGGGGGAACCCGGTGACCCAAGCGCCAACTCGACCGACTCGCGACGCCGGCCAGGATGGCATCAACGACTCGGACATCCTGGCCGACATTTTGGCCACGGCCCGCCAGCAGGTGCTCGAGCGCGGTGAGGGACTGAGCAAAGACCAGGTGCTGCAGGTACTGCAGCTTCCCGACGACCGGCTCGAGGAACTGCTCGCGCTCGCCCATGAGGTGCGGATGCGCTGGTGCGGTCCCGAGGTAGAAGTCGAAGGCATCATCAGCCTGAAGACCGGCGGATGCCCCGAGGACTGTCACTTCTGCTCACAGTCGGGGTTGTTCAAGTCGCCGGTGCGCAGCGCGTGGCTGGACATACCCAGCCTGGTCGAGGCGGCCAAACAGACCGCAAAGTCCGGTGCGACCGAATTCTGCATCGTGGCCGCCGTACGCGGGCCTGACGAGCGGTTGCTCGCCCAGGTTGCGGCCGGTATCGAAGCGATCCGCAACGAGGTCGAGATCCAGATCGCCTGCTCGCTGGGAATGTTGACATCCGAGCAGGTAGACCAACTGTCGGCGATGGGCGTCCACCGCTACAACCACAATCTCGAGACCGCGCGCTCGTTCTTCACCAACGTCGTCACCACGCACACCTGGGAAGAGCGTTGGCAGACCCTGTCCATGGTCAGGGACGCCGGCATGGAAGTGTGTTGCGGAGGGATCCTGGGCATGGGTGAGACGTTGGAGCAGCGAGCGGAATTCGCGGCCGACTTGGCCTCGCTGGATCCCGATGAGGTGCCGCTGAACTTCCTCAACCCACGGCCCGGTACCCCCTTCGGTGACCTGGAGGTGCTGCCGGCCTCCGAAGCCTTGAAGGCGGTCGGCGCCTTCCGGCTGGCACTGCCGCGCACCATGTTGCGTTTCGCGGGCGGCCGTGAAATCACGCTGGGCGATCTCGGCGCCAAGCGGGGCATCCT
>JAVROZ010000325.1:0-3070 GCA_032162485.1 Mycobacterium sp. | reverse complement strand
GCCACACCGGTGGGCACCGGGCGCAACCATTGGTCCAGTACGAACGACGCCGCCCCCGACACCGGTGATCCGATCGTCGGCATCCCCGAATTCGGCGTGAGCGGCGCAGTCATCGACGCGTAGATCGTTGTCTCGGTCGGGCCGTAAGCGTTGATCATCACCCGCCCCGGTGACCACTGATCTACTACCGCCGCCGAACAGGCTTCACCGGCAACGACCAGTGCGGCCGATTCCAATCCCTGCGGCGGCAATACCCCTAACGCAGAGGGAGTTTGGCTCCAGACACTGATTCGCTCCCGGACCAGTAGGGCGTGAAAGTCGGTGGGTGAAGCCGCCACCGGCTCGGGCACCACCACCAGCCGTCCTCCGCTGAGCAGCGCGCCCCAGATCTCCCATACCGAGACGTCGAATGAATACGAGTGCCACTGGGTCGCCGCGAATTGTTCAGTCTCAGTCACCGTTGCGGCGTCGGTTTCGAAGAAGTTGGTGAGCCGGAACAGTTGGGTGAGGTTGCGATGGGTGACGGCCACACCCTTGGGCACACCGGTGGTTCCCGAGGTGTAGATGAGGTAGGCGATGTCATTGGCCGAGGGTGTCGGCAGCGCGTGGCCGGGATACGCCGCGATCGAGGAGTCGCCGATGTCGATCACCAGCAGGCCGTGACCGACCAGCTGGTCGGCCAGCTCAGTGGTGGTGATCGCGGCCACCGGCGCAGCGTCGGCAAGCATGAACCCGATTCGCGCGGCCGGCAAGGCCGGATCGATCGGCAGATAGGCCGCACCCGTTTTCAGCACCGCCGCCATCGCCACAATTGCCTGCGCCGAACGGTTAAACAACAGCGCCACAAAGCTTCCCGGGCCTGTGCCACGGCTGCGCAGCAGGTGCGCCAACCGGTTCGACGCGTGGTCGAACTCCCGATACGTCATCGACAGCTCGCCGCAGCGCAGCGCGATCGCATCCGGGGTACGCGAGACTTGGACGGCCAACGCTTCCGGAATCGATACCGCGGGGGGTGCGGGCTGGGTCAACACCGGTCGGTTACCCCAGCTGTCCAGCCGGGCATGCTCGCAGCCATCGAGCAGATCCACCGACGCCAACCGCACTGTCGGATCGGCGGTTATCGCCACCAGCACCCGATGCAAGCGCTCGACCAAGGCTTCTATGCTGGCCGCGTCGAACACATCGGAGCGAAAGGCCACCGTTCCGCCGAGTCCACCGAGTTCACCAGTGTCAGTGAAGCGTTCGGCCAGGGAGAACGACAGGTCCATGCGTGCGGTATTGGTGTCCACCGGCAGTGGAGTGGCCTGCAAATCCCCCAAGGTTAGTGCTGCGTGGGGTTCGCCCTGCCCAGCGTCCTGCCCGGCAAAGTTCTGCCAGGCCAACATCACCTGGATCAGCGGGTGATGATTGAGACTGCGGGCGGGATTGAGGTGTTCAACCAGCAATTCAAAGGGCACGTCCTGATGTTCGTAGGCCGCCAGGCTGCGACGCCGCACCTGAGCGAACAACTCGGCGACTGTGGGATTTCCGGTCAGGTCGACCCGCAGAACCAGAGTGTTGACGAAAAATCCGACCACTTCATCCAGCGCGGGATCGCGGCGCCCGGCGATCGGGAACCCCACCGCCACGTCGTGGCTGGCGCCGACCTTGGACAGCAGCACCGCAAGCGCGGTCTGGATCACCATGAAGCTGGTCGAGTTGTGCTCGCGCGCGACGTCGCGCACTCGCCGCTGCAGCTCCGCCGGCCACTCCACGGCCACCCTGGCGCCGCGGTAATCGGCGACGGGCGGATAGGGGCGATCAGTGGGAAGCTGCAGGCGCTCGGGCATTCCGGTCAGAACCCCCTCCCAGAACCGCAGCTGCGCGGCGAGCAGGCTGTTGCTGTCGTCGAGATCACCCAGCTGCACCCGTTGCCAGAGCGTGTAATCGATGTACTGAACTGGCAATTCGGCCCAGCCTGGCACCTGCCCCGCGCAACGGCTGGAATACGCCACACCGAGATCGCGCCCCAGCGCGCCCACTGACCAACCGTCAGCGGCGATATGGTGCACCGCCGCAACAAGCACGTGTGCGTCCTCGGAGATGCTGAAAAGAGTTGCTCGCAGCGGGATCTGGGTCGACAGCTCAAAGGTGTGCCGCGCCGCCGCGGCGATCGCCCCATCCAGTCGGTCCGCCGGCCATTCGGTGGCGTCGACGATCTGCCAACCGAAATCGGATCGCTCGGGTGCCACCACAACCTGTTGCGGTATCCCCCCGGGCGCGGCAAACACCGTGCGCAAGCTCTCATGACGTCCCACCACGTCGGCCAGCGCCGCACGAAGCGCGTCGGCGTCGACGTGCCCGCCCAGCCGCAGCGCCACCGCCATGTTGTAAACCGGTGAAGGGCCTTGCAACTGGTCGAGGAACCACAATCGGCTCTGGGCGAATGACAAGGGAATGACCGCGGGCCGCTCGACGGCCACCAACGGCTCCAGTCCAGCCGACGCCACGCCGATGCGGGGTGCCAACTGGGCTACCGTCGGCGCGTCGAACAAGGTGCTCACGGTGAGATGGGCTTCCAGGGCGGTGTTGATCGCGGCGATCACCCGCATCGCCGACAACGAATCTCCGCCCAGGTCGAAGAACGAATCGTCGACCCCGACGCGCTCGAGCCCCAGTACCCGGGCGTAGATACCGGCCAGGATCTCCTCGACCTCGGTGCTCGGTGCGTGATAATCCGCACCGAGGTCGTGATACTCCGGTGCGGGCAGCGCACCGGAGTCGAGTTTGCCGTTGCTGGTGAGCGGCAGCGCCGCAACGACTACCACCGCGGCCGGAACCAGGTAGGGCGGCAGCTGCTCGGTCAAGGCCGTACGCGCCCCGGACCCGTCCACGGCCCCGGTCACATAACCCACCAGACGCTTATCGCCGGGGCGGTCTTCGCGAGGGATCACCACCGCCTGCTCCACCCCGTCCAACCGGGCCAACGCCGCCTGGACCTCACCCAACTCGATTCGATACCCGCGGATCTTGACCTGCTCATCAGCGCGGCCCACATAGCGCAGTTGCCCGTCGGCGTCCCAGCACACCA
>JAVROZ010000324.1:0-7218 GCA_032162485.1 Mycobacterium sp. | reverse complement strand
GTTCGGAGCCACACCGGGCCTAGTTGCACGAACCTTGCACGGACTTACGTTTGTGCAGTTCAGGTAGTGCCCCCGGCAGGATTCGAACCTGCGGCCTGCTGCTCCGGAGGCAGACGCTCTATCCCCTGAGCTACGGGGGCGCAAACCACGATCGTGCGCCAATGGGCCCAGCCAGATTAGCGCATCGCGATCACCGCTCGGCGACCGCAATGGATTCGAGGACCGAGCACCTCAGCCAATAGGATGGACGCTCGTGACCCCCGCCGACCTCGCTGAGCTGCTCAAAATCACCGCCGCCGCGGTGTTGGACGAGCATGACCTCGACGTGTCCGCGTTGCCGCAAACGGTCACGGTCGAGCGACCACGCAACCCCGAACACGGTGATTATGCGTCCAACCTGGCCCTGCAGCTCGGCAAGAAGGTCGGCGCAAACCCGCGTGAGCTGGCCGGATGGCTCGCCGAGGCGCTGGCGCAGGCCGACGGTATTGCCTCGGCTGAGGTAGCCGGACCGGGCTTCATCAACATGCGCCTGGACGCCTCGGCCCAGGCCAAGATCGTCAACGACGTCATCGACGCCGGCGCGAGCTTCGGTCACTCACAGCTGTTAGCGGCCCACAAGATCAACCTGGAATTCGTCTCGGCCAACCCCACCGGGCCCATCCACATCGGCGGCACCCGCTGGGCCGCCGTAGGTGACGCGCTGGGCCGCCTGCTCTCGACGCAGGGCGCCGACGTCGTGCGCGAGTACTACTTCAATGACCACGGCGCGCAGATCGACCGGTTCGCCAGCTCCCTGGTCGCGGCGGCCAAAGGTGAACCCGCCCCGGCAGACGGCTATGCGGGTGCCTATATCGGCGATATCGCCGCGCAGGTCCTGCAGAAGTCGCCGGACGCGCTGAGCCTGCCCGACGGCGAAATGCTCGAGACGTTCCGCGAAATCGGTGTCGACCTGATGTTCGCGCACATCAAAGAGTCATTGCACGAGTTCGGCACCGATTTCGACGTCTACACCCACGAAGACTCGATGCACAGCAGCGGCCGGGTGGACCAGGCCATCGAAAAACTCCGTGAGACCGGCAACATCTATGAGAAGGACGGCGCAACGTGGTTGCGCAGCAGTGCTTTTGGTGATGATAAGGATCGCGTCGTGATCAAGAGCGATGGCAAGCCTGCTTACGTCGCCGGTGACCTGGCCTACTACCTGGACAAGCGGGAACGCGGCTTCGACCTGTGCATCTACATGCTCGGTGCCGACCACCACGGTTACATTTCGCGGCTCAAGGCCGCGGCAGCCGCGTTCGGCGAGGACCCAGCCACCGTCGAGGTGCTCATCGGGCAAATGGTCAACCTAATCCGCGACGGCCAGCCGATACGGATGAGCAAGCGGGCGGGCACCGTCATCACGCTCGACGACCTGGTCGAGGCCATCGGCGTCGATGCCGCGCGCTACAGCCTGATCCGCTCGTCGGTGGACACCCCCATCGACATCGACCTGGCACTGTGGTCCTCGGCTTCCAACGAAAACCCGGTCTACTACGTGCAATACGCGCATGCCCGGCTATCGGCGTTGGCCCGAAACGCCGCGGAATTGGGGCTGATGCCCGACACCTCGCACCTTGAACTTCTCAGCCATGACAAAGAAGGCACGTTGCTGCGCACCGTCGGTGAGTTCCCACGAGTACTCAAAACGGCTGCGGAACTTCGCGAACCGCACCGGGTATGCCGTTATCTGGAAGACCTCGCCGGCGACTACCACCGGTTCTACGACGCCTGCCGAGTACTACCGCAGGGCGACGAACAGCCCACCGATCTGCACACCGCACGGCTGGCGCTGTGCCAGGCCACCCGCCAGGTCGTCGCCAATGGATTGGCCATCCTCGGAGTCACCGCCCCGGAGAGAATGTGAACGCTCACCCCGCCGGACCTCGGCACGCCGAGGAGACCCGGCATGCCAGCACCCCGCCGCGCCCCCAGTCGCCGGAGGAACTGCTGCGGTTGGCGCCGAATGTCTGGCCCCGTAACACCATCCGCGACGACGCCGGAATTGCCGTCATCGCAGACGTCAAACTGACCGACCTCGCGCAGGAGTACGGGACTCCCTTATTCGTCATTGACGAAGACGACTTCCGTTCGCGCTGCCGCGAGACGGCTGCGGCGTTCGGCGGCGGAGTCAACGTGCACTACGCGGCCAAGGCATTCCTGTGCAGCGAGATTGCGCGATGGATCGAGGAAGAGGGCCTCTCGCTCGACGTGTGCACCGGTGGTGAACTGGCCGTCGCGCTGCGCGCAAACTTCCCGCCGGAGCGAATCACACTGCACGGCAACAATAAATCGGTTGCTGAGCTCACGACTGCGGTGAAAGCCGGTGTCGGCCATGTCGTTTTGGACTCGATGATCGAGATCGAGCGACTCGATGCGATCGCCGGTGCGGCGGGAATCGTTCAGGACGTCTTCGTGCGGCTCACCGTCGGTGTCGAGGCGCACACCCACGAGTTCATCTCCACCGCCCACGAAGATCAGAAGTTCGGGCTGTCGGTTGCCAGCGGCGCGGCGATGGATGCGGTGCGGCGGGTGTTCGCCGCCGATCACCTGCGGCTGGTCGGTCTACACAGCCACATAGGTTCGCAGATCTTCGATGTTGCCGGGTTCGAAATCGCCGCACACCGGGTCATCGGACTGTTGCGCGACATCGTCGCGGAATTCGGAGTCGACAAGACCGCGCAGGTATCGACGGTGGATCTTGGTGGTGGCCTGGGTATCTCGTACCTGGCACCCGACGACCCACCGCCGATAGCCGAGCTCGCAGCCAAGCTGAGCGTCATCGTCAGCAACGAATCGGCGGCCGTCGGTCTGCCGACGCCGAAGCTGGTGGTCGAACCCGGGCGAGCGATAGCCGGTCCGGGCACCATCACGCTGTACGAAGTCGGCACTGTCAAGGACGTCGATGTCAGTGCCACTGCGCACCGTCGCTACGTCAGCGTCGATGGCGGCATGAGCGACAACATCCGTACCGCGCTCTATGACGCGCAGTACGACGTGCGGCTGGTTTCGCGGGTCAGCGATGCGCCGGCCACCTTGGCCCGCCTCGTCGGAAAGCATTGCGAAAGCGGCGACATCATCGTTCGGGATGCGTGGGTGCCCGACGATATCCGGCCGGCCGACTTGGTTGCCGTGGCCGCAACGGGCGCCTACTGCTATTCATTGTCGAGTCGTTACAACATGATTTGCCGTCCCGCTGTGGTCGCGGTGCATGCGGGGGAGTCCCGCTTGATCCTGCGTCGCGAGACGGTCGAGGATCTGCTGAGTTTGGAGGTGAGGTGACCGTGCCCAATAACGATAAGGGCGACAGTGTCGTCGGTGTAGCGGTACTCGGGTTCGGCAACGTCGGGAGCGAAGTTGTCCGCATCATCCAGGAAAGTGCCGAGGACCTCGCGGGTCGCATCGGCGCCCCATTGGTGCTGCGCGGCATCGGCGTTCGCCGGGTTGCCGACGACCGGGGTGTGCCGATCGAGATGCTTACCGACAACGTCGAAGAACTCGTCTCCCGCGAGGACGTCGACATCGTTGTCGAAGTGATGGGACCGGTCGAACCGGCTCGCAAAGCGATCCTGGCGGCGATCGAGCACGGCAAGTCGGTGGTTACCGCAAATAAGGCGTTGCTTTCGACTTCCACCGGCGAATTGGCCAAGGCCGCCGAAAGCGCTTTCGTGGACCTGTATTTCGAGGCGGCGGTTGCGGGTGCCATCCCGGTCATCCGTCCGCTGACTCAGTCGCTGGCCGGTGACACCGTGCTGCGGGTGGCCGGCATCGTCAACGGCACCACGAACTACATCCTCTCCGCAATGGACAGCACCGGCGCCGATTACGAAAGTGCATTGGCCGACGCCAGCGCACTCGGCTACGCCGAAGCCGATCCCACCGCCGACGTCGAGGGGTATGACGCCGCCGCCAAGGCAGCGATCCTGGCGTCCATCGCCTTCCACAGCCGGGTGACCATTGACGACGTCTACCGCGAGGGCATCACTAAGATCAGCCCGGCCGACTTCGAGTCGGCGCGCTCCCTGGGCTGCACCATCAAGCTGCTGTCCATTTGCGAGCGAATCACCACCGACGAAGGCCAACAACGTGTTTCAGCTCGTGTCTATCCGGCGCTGGTGCCCCTGTCGCATCCGCTCGCCTCGGTCAACGGTGCTTTCAACGCCGTGGTGGTCGAGGCTGCGGCCGCCGGGCGGCTGATGTTCTACGGCCAGGGTGCCGGCGGTGCGCCCACCGCATCAGCAGTGACCGGTGACCTGGTGATGGCCGCGCGGAACCGTGTGCTCGGCAGCCGTGGCCCCCGCGAATCCAAATACGCCCAACTGCCGGTGGCGCCAATGGGTTTCATCAACACTCGCTATTACGTGAGCATGAATGTCGCCGACAAGCCTGGTGTTCTGTCCGCAGTGGCAGCCGAATTCGGCAAACGTGAGGTGAGCATCGCCGAGGTCCGCCAGGAAGGCGTGGTCGGTGAAGGCGGCCAACGGGTGGGGGCCCGGATCGTGGTGGTCACCCACGTCGCCACCGATGCCGCACTCTCGGAAACTGTTGACGCACTGGCTGATCTGGACGTCGTACAGAGCATCCAGAGCGTGCTGCGATTGGAAGGAACCGACTTATGAGTACCCCCCGGACGGCCATCCACCAGCCCTGGCTGGGGTTGATCGCGGCGTACCGGGACCGGTTGCCGGTGGGTGACGACTGGACTCCGGTCACGCTGCTCGAGGGCGGTACCCCGTTGATCGCGGCGCCCCGTCTGTCCGAGCAGACCGGTTGCACGATCCATCTCAAGGTCGAGGGCCTCAACCCGACCGGCTCCTTCAAAGACCGTGGCATGACGATGGCTGTCACCGATGCACTGGCCCGCGGCCAGCGGGCGGTGTTGTGTGCGTCGACGGGAAACACCTCAGCGTCGGCGGCGGCATACGCTGCCCGCGCCGGGATCACCTGCGCGGTACTGATTCCGCAGGGCAAAATCGCGATGGGCAAGTTGGCACAGGCAGTCATGCACGGCGCCAAGATCGTCCAGATCGACGGCAACTTCGATGATTGCCTCGAATTGGCCCGCAAGATGACGTCCGACTTCCCAACGATCTCGTTGGTCAACTCGGTCAACCCCTTACGTATCGAAGGGCAGAAGACCGCAGCGTTCGAGATCGTCGATGCGCTCGGTACCGCGCCCGACGTCCATGCGCTCCCCGTCGGCAACGCAGGCAACATCACCGCCTACTGGAAGGGCTACACGGAGTATCACCGCGACGGATTGATCGACAAGTTGCCGCGGATGCTCGGCACCCAGGCGGCCGGCGCGGCGCCCCTGGTACTCGGTGAACCGGTGCTGAACCCCGAAACCATTGCCACCGCAATCCGCATCGGCGCTCCGGCGTCGTGGACCGCTGCAGTCGAGGCCCAGCAGCAGTCGCAGGGCCGCTTCTTAGCCGCCACCGATGAAGAGATCTTGGCCGCATATCACCTGGTGGCCAGCACCGAAGGGGTCTTCGTAGAGCCCGCGTCGGCAGCTAGCATCGCGGGCTTGCTCAAGGCCGTCGACGATGGTTGGGTGGCGCGCGGTTCGACGGTGGTGTGCACGGTCACCGGCAACGGTCTCAAGGATCCCGACACCGCACTCAAGGACATGCCAAAAGTGTCTCCGCTGCCGGTCGACCCGGTCCTCGTCGTCGAGCAGCTAGGGCTGGGGTAGTGGTGTTCGCCAGCGCGGCGGAGCCGGGTGCAGCGGGACACCACGAATCGGATGTGGTGTTCGCCAGCGCGGCGCAGCCGGGCGTGGTGCGGACGGGCGCGGTGCAAACGGGCGGACGAGGGCCCGTCCTGCCTGCCGGGCTGGTGTCAAGTGCCGTGGTGTCGGCGTCCAGCGCCAACCTCGGACCGGGATTCGACAGTCTCGGTTTGGCATTGAGTATGTGCGACGAAATCATCGTCGAGACAATGGATTCCGGGTTAGTGGTGATGGTCGACGGTGAGGGTGCCGGCCAGGTACCGCTGGGCCCCGAGCATCTCGTGGTGCGCGCCATCCAGCGCGGGCTGCAGGCCGTCGGCGTCAGTGCCGCCGGGTTGATGGTGCGCTGCCGGAACGACATCCCGCATTCCCGCGGTCTCGGTTCCTCAGCGGCAGCCGTGGTGAGCGGTCTCGCGGCCGTCAATGGTCTTGTCGCGCAAACGGATTCAACACCACTCACCGAGACCCAGTTGATCCAACTGGCATCGGAGTTCGAAGGCCATCCGGACAACGCTGCGGCCGCGGTGCTGGGTGGTGCGGTGGTGTCCTGGGTCGACTACAGCAGTGGTCGGCCCGATTACGCGGCCGCTGCGCTGCACCTGCATCCTGATATCCACCTGTTCGCTGCGATCCCCGAGGAACGCTCGTTGACCGCGGAGACACGGGTGCTGTTGCCGGCCCACGTCACCCACGAAGACGCCCGGTTCAACGTCAGCCGGGTTGCATTGCTGGTGGTCGCGCTCACGCAGCGGCCCGATCTGTTGATCGCCGCCACCGAGGACGTGCTCCATCAACCGCAACGTGCACCGGCAATGCGGTCCTCAGCGGAATATATGGGGCTGCTGCGGCGTCTTAATGTTGCGACGACGCTGTCCGGCGCTGGTCCTTCGCTGATAGTGCTGAGTACCGAGCCGGAGTTGCCCGTCGAAGCGGTGGAGCATGGGATCGCGAATGGATTCAACCTCAAGAAGATGGTGGCCGGCGACGGAGTTCGCTGGACGCCGGGGGCAGCATCGTCCGGTCAATCCACAGCGTGACCGGCGGGGTTTGCTTGCTTCCGGTCAGGAAGCGGGCTATCCTCGGAGCCGTCCAGCAATTGCAGCATCTGCATCTGCATCCAT
Organism: Mycobacterium sp.; assembly: GCA_032162485.1. Lineage (GTDB taxonomy): Bacteria > Actinomycetota > Actinomycetes > Mycobacteriales > Mycobacteriaceae > Mycobacterium. The sequence continues at coordinate 324 of JAVROZ010000324.1, read as the reverse complement.
ACTGCGTTGACGCTAGGACAAACACCAATTCTTCTCGGACCTCGTCGCCGATCCTGGCGACCACCGTTACAGAGTCGACGATTGGGTGCACTCGGCACTTTGCCTGAATGCTTGTCCGATGCAGGAAATCCCCGTTTGACGTGATCAGCGGGGTAAGAAAGGAAATCCGTGACTGATACGGACCTCATTACGGCTGGCGAAAGCACTGACACCGAGCAGGTGTCGGGCACCGCGAGCCCAGATACTTCCGACGTCGCAGACGTCAAATCCAATGCGCCGGCGAGCTCGCTGGCGACCATGGTGCTGCCCGAGCTCCGCGCACTG
>JAVROZ010000323.1:0-2705 GCA_032162485.1 Mycobacterium sp. | reverse complement strand
GATGAACTGCAAGCGGTATCGACCGCAACGGCGGGCCCTTCGAATCCGAGCGCGAAGGCAACCCGGCCGGAGATCGCGTTGAGCGCGTTACCGGTGATGAAATACGGCTCGATCTTGTCGATCGACTCGGCTGACAGCAGATGGGCGTACTCGTTGGCGGCCACCCCCGCGAACACTCCGGTCCGGCTGCCGCGCATCGCCGATGGTGCATACCCGGCGCGTTCGAGACCTTCCCACGCCGTTTCGAGCATCAGCCGCTGCTGCGGCTCGATCCAGACGGCTTCGCGTGGGGAGATGCCGAAGAACTCCGGATCGAATCCGTCGATTCCGTCGAGGAATCCGCCGAAGCGCGTGTAGGTCTTGCCCGCCACCTCCGGATCGGGGTCGTAGAACTCGTCGATGTCGAAGCGGTCCTCCGGGACTTCCCGGATCGCATCGACACCGCCGGACAGCAAGTCCCAGAACGCTTCCGGGTCGGGCGCGCCGGGGAAGCGGCACGACACCGCGATGATCGCGATCGGTTCGTCCGTGGGGGACGTCACCGCGGACGTCCGTTGCGGCGCCGACTTGACCTGCTCGCTGAGCCCGAGCACCTCGCCGAGCAGGTAGCCGGCCGCATCGGACAGCCGGGGGTGATCCATCACCAGGGTGACCGGTATCTCCTTGCCCGTGCCCTGTTCGATGCGGCGCCGCAATTCGACGGCCATCAACGAATCCATGCCGAGGTCGAAGAACCCCGTGTCCTCGCGAATCTCCGCGGCATCGACGTGCGTCACCTCTGCCACCGCGTCGCGCAGGTAATCCGTCAGAAGCTTCTTGCGCTGCTGCACCGGAGCGCCGGCGAGTCGCTCGACCAGTTGGGTCTTCCCAGTCGGCGTCAGGACCGGCGCCGCGTCCGTCAGCTGGGGCACCTCGCGCTCCAACTCGGCGAGGAATGCCCGTCTCCCCGCCTGCTGGTAGAGCGGCAGGAATCGGGACCAGTCGATCCGGGCCACGGTGCCTTGTACGGGGCCGTCCGCCGAGGCAGCCGCCACCACGTCGGCCAGGCCTGCCAGTGCATCGGCAGGTGACAGTGTCTGGACACCTCTCTTGTCCAGTCGCGCACGCGATTCCGCGTCGGCCATGCCCGTCGACCATGGACCGAAGTTGACGCTGGTCCCTGGGATGCCCAGCTCGCGCTGGCGCCACGCCAGCCCGTCGAGGAACGCATTCGCCGCGGCGTAGGCGGTCTGGCCGAATCCACCCCATACCGAGGCGATCGAAGAGGTGCTGATGAAGAAGTCCAGCTGCAGGTCGGCTGCAGCTTCGCTCAAATGCCAAGCACCCCACACCTTCCCAGCGAAGATGCGATCGACCTCGGAATCATCCAGGTTGTTCAGCGCGGTGGTGCCAAGCTCGCCCGCGGCGTGCACGATGCCGGCCAACGGGGGTAGCTCCGTCTGGACGGTGATCAAGAGGCGTGCGACGTCGTGCGCATCGGAGACGTCGGCAGCGACGACCCGGAATTCGCAACCGTGCTGTTCGGCCAGCGCGTCGATCCGTTGTTGCGCAGCATCGCTTGGCGCGCGTCGGCTGGTCAGCACCAGATGCTTGGCGCCGTGGCCGGCCAGGTAGCCGGCGATCTCCAGCCCGATGGATCCGAGCCCACCGGTCACCAAATACGTTGCATCCCCGCGCAGTTCGCTCGGCGTGGCGGCTGGCTGACCGGTCCGTCGGACCAGCCGCGGAAGGTAGACCGCGTGTTCGCGCAGGGCTATCTGGTCTTCCCTGGCGGCCGACTCGCGCGGCGTCGCCACCACATGGCTGACGAACCGCGACCATTCGTCGGCGGTGCCGTCAGCCAGATCCGCCAGTCCGCCCCACACGTGTGGAACCTCGAGAGCGGCGGCACGGCCGAATCCCCACAGGCAACTCTGATCGGGCGACACGACGTCGGCGTCGGTGACGCGTTGCGCGCCGCGGGTCACCAGCCAAATGGGTCTGCGCAGTTCGGCGGCAGTCGCGGCACGGAACATGCGCCGCGTTCCGGCAAGGACCTTGTACTGCATCCGCAACAGCGATCGCATCGACGGTGCACCGCCGGAGTCGAGGGCGGCGAAATGCACGATGCGCGTGGCCGGGTCGTCCGCTGCAGCATTGCGCAAGGCGATCGCGAGCCGTTCCTCGTCCGCATCGGAGGCCGGCAACCCGATGATCTGGTGCCGGTCTCCGCGTGCAGTCAGCACGTCGACCAGAGGCTGTACGGCGTCGGAGTCGTCGCCGATGAGGATCCAAGCGGATCCGTCACCGGTCTCCCCGGTGGAAGTCGATCCAGCGGACTTCTTCCACTGGAATTCGTAGCGGTCGTCTGCCGTTGTCTGGTTCGTCCGTTGCTGATTATGTTGTGCGGCAAGCTTGGTCAGCACGGTAAGGGTGTGGTCGTCACCGCTCGCGCCGTCGAGTAGGGTCGCGAGTTCCTCGATCCGGCCATCTTCGAGAAGGCGGACGGCTTGGGTGCGCGCGGCAAGGGGCTGCTTTTGGCTGGCGGGGTCGCGGTTGTCTCGGAACCAATACTGCCGATGTTCGAACGGGTAGGTGGGCAGGTCGAGCTTTCGCGCGTGCGGCTGCCGGAATGCGGCGAACTCGGGCAGGAGGCCAAGGACGTACGCGTCGGCGACGGCTTCGGTGATATGTCGGTGTTCGGCGGTGTTTCGACGCAGAGACGC
>JAVROZ010000322.1:0-3255 GCA_032162485.1 Mycobacterium sp. | reverse complement strand
ATCGTCGTTGATGGAGCTGTCTTTCACGATGTACGTGTCCGTCTGCGCGATGTAGGCCTCTGGCTGGTAATAGTCGTAGTACGAGACGAAGTACTCGACTGCGTTGTGCGGCAACATCTCCCGCAGTTCGTTGGCCAGCTGCGCAGCCAACGTCTTGTTCGGCGCCATCACCAGGGTGGGCCGTTGCAGCCGTTCGATCAGCCACGCGGTAGTCGCCGACTTGCCGGTGCCGGTGGCGCCGAGCAGCACCACGTCGTGCTCCCCCGCCCCTATGCGGCGCTCCAGCTCCTCGATCGCGGCGGGCTGGTCGCCCGCGGGTTGGTGCGGGCTGACCACCTGGAACTGGGGGCCGGTGCGGACGAGGTCTTCGACGGCGCGGTATTCGGAGTGGGCAATTACTGGGTGTTCGGTGGCGAAAGCCATGACACCAGGGTAGAGCCAGTCACCGACAAGCCGCCGGGCGCGAAGGTGCGGATTGAGGCTCACCCGGTGAGAGCCGTAGGGCCCGGCTCAGCGGTGGCGGGTCCACATCCGGGTCACCGGGTCGCATTCGATCAGGTAACCGTCGTTGGAGGCCGACATCGCGAACACCGGAATGTCAGGCCGGTCACAGGTGCTTCCTGCGGCATGCACTCCGGTGGTGATCGGGGCCTTGTCCCAGGTGTTGCCTTCGCACACGACCTGTTCGTTGCTGGTCTGGTCGTAGCCCAGCTTGTCCACGTCGCTGCATATACCGCCCAGCACGGGTGGCGTCGGCCTGGTGGCCGGCGCGGCAGCGGCGCTCATCGCCTGCACGGGATCGGTCAGCGCCACGTTCGGCGGCACGTCGCCAACCCGGGTGGCCACCACGGGCACCCGCAGTACGGCCCCTTGAGCTCCACACTCGTTGCTGCCGACAGTCTCGGTCTGTACGCCGCGCAGCGTGCCGTTGGCCTGCGGCGCCAGCGACAAGCCCACCGTCTCCTGCTCGGTGGTTTGTACCGGTTGGTTCGGCTGGTGGCAGCCGACCCGTTCCTGTTGCGGCGTGCCCTGCCAGTACCCGGCGACGAAACGCAGCGTTTCGGTCTGGCCGCCGTTGGAGGTATCGGCGACCTGATGGGTGGCGTCGTCGAGCCGAGTCCCGTTGGCGGCGCACCCGTTGGCGGTGCAGGCGGAGTGAAATGCGAACCAGTTCGTGGTGCCGCCGTCGTGACGGATGGACATGCCGTTGCTGGTGCGCTTCGACCGGTCAAAGTCAAACCGGTAGGTACCGTCCAGGGTCTTACCGGGGGTCGCCGCGACTGGGGCGGCCGGAGGAGGGGCGGGCGCCGGATCGGCTGGTCTGGCGGCCAGCGCGGGGCTCGGTTGGCCGGGATCGGCCTCGAACGTGTACAGGGTCGACCACGTCGCCGCCACCGCGATCAGCACCGCGCAGACGATCGCCGCCGCCATCCGTAAGCGCGGGGAGACGTTGTATCCGAGCACTGCGCGCACACCATGAGCGCGCGGCGGTTCGGCCACGGCAGGTTCGACGGCATCCTCCGACCCATCGAACCTGTCGGAGCCGACCCGTTCGCGGACGGCGGCGGCGAACCCCCGGCACCGCTCAAACCGGGCTTCCGGTTTCTTGGCGAGCGCCTTGGCGAACACGTCGTCCAGACACGCCAACTCCGGGCGGTAGTCACTGAGCAGGGGTGGATCGTCGTGCAGATGCTGGCTGATCACCGCGACCGAGTTCGAGTTCCGAAACGGCGGCACTCCGGTGAGAAGGTGAAAGGCGGTGGCGGCCAGAGCATATTGATCGGCCCGCCGGTCGATGTTGCCACCGGTCAATTGCTCGGGTGCCGCATAGGCGACCGTGCCCACCGCGACGTTGGTTTGGGTGATCCCACTGATGTCGGCGAGGTGGCGGGCAACGCCGAAGTCCGCCAACAAGATTCGTCGTTCCCGACTGTCGGGATCGTCGTCGGGATGGGTGAGCAGGATATTGGCCGGTTTGACGTCGCGGTGCAGCAACCCCCGGTCGTGGGCGTAATCGAGCGCCCCGGCAACGGCGTCGAGGATGGCACATACGTCTCGTGCCGGCATGCCATCGGGGTGGGACTCTTTCACCAGTCGCGCGGCATCGGTGCCCTCGACGTAGTCCATCGAGATCCACAGTTGACCGTTGAATTCGCCACGATCGGGCACACCGACGATATGCGGATGCCAGAGCGTCGCCGCGAGATCGGCCTCCCTGTTGAACCTCTCGCGGTACTCGACATCCGCGGTGATCGCCTCGGCGAGGACTTTGATCACGTCCCGCCGCGGCAACCGCGGGTGCAGGGCCAGGTAAACCTCGGCCATTCCGCCAACGCCTAATTGCCGCAGCAAGGTGTAGCCGGCAAACGACGAACCGCGGGCCATTTCGGCACGCGACCCTGCGACCGGAGCGGGTCGTCGCACCGGCGGCGGTGGGGCGCTCGAGGCTGGTGGGACGCGACGCCGGAGGTGCGCGACGGTAGTGTTGGGCACCGACTGAAGGCCCGCACGCACCGCTTGGCGCGAGTTGTTCAGGAGGCGTCGCCCAGCATTGTGACGCGCGTTATCGCCCGATCGGACGTGCATTGCTGTTGCCCCCTCTCACCACTCCCTATCGAATGATGCATGAAATGCATTGGTAGAGGGCGCGTTGGGAGCTATGAAACAGCTATGTATGCCCGAACCGAGACATAGCAACATCACAGCCGAGTCACAACCAGCAACTCTCGAAACGCGCTAATAATGGAGCATGTGAGTCGACCAGCCCCGCCGGCCCTGACCATCCGGCACGACGGGTCCCAACGTTCCTTCCCGCCAGGCTACGAGGTGGTCATCGGGCGTGACCTGCACGCTGACCTGCGCATCCCGGATCCTCGCATTTCCCGTGCGCATCTGATCCTGCGCTTCGACCAGGGCCGTTGGCTGGCGATCGACAACGGTTCCCTGAACGGAACCTATGTCAATGGCTACCGGATGCCGGTGGTCGATATCCACGACGGCCAGAGCATCAACGTCGGCAACCCCGCCGGACCGCGGTTGACCTTCGAGTTCGGCGCCCAACGCGCCCAACCCAGTCCGCCGCCCGCCGCCTTCGCGAACGGCAGGTCGGCGCACGACAGCGGGCCACCCACCCTGGCCTGGTCGGTAATCCCGCCGCCACCGCGCCCGGCTCCCCAAGGCCCCGCCGTCCGCGGGAAGGGCCGGCCTGCCCCCGTTCCGGCTCCGCCGCCTCCCCCGCCCCGGGTACCGAGGCGG
>JAVROZ010000321.1:0-8250 GCA_032162485.1 Mycobacterium sp. | reverse complement strand
AAGTCCCAGGCCGCCTCGGGCAGATCGTCGAGCAGCTTGACGAACACCTGCCGGATCTCATCCTTGCCTCGTGCGACGCCGGCCGAGGTGATCACCACGGAGTCATCGGCGTAGTCGGCGACGATGGCGTCGAGGTCGCCTGCCGCGAGCGCCTGGCCGTGATGGGCGAATACTTCCTGCGGCGTCCGAGTCATGCTGCTCCTAACCCAACCTGGCGTCCGTCGTCTAACGAACCTTCCAAAGAGCCTAGAAAGTGCGTAGGGACTGCTGATGAGCGGTCGCAGCGCCCGCCGGGCTGGAAGAATAGTTTGCGAAACTGACTATCCGGTCCGGAAGGAACACCATGCCACGCACTGACAACGATTCATGGGACATCACCCAGAGCGTGGGATCGACTGCCCTCGGCGTGGCGGCGGCGCGGGCCGCGGAAACGGAGAGCGAAAATCCGCTGATAAAGGACCCGTTTGCCCGGGTATTCGTGGACGCGGCGGGTGAGGGAATGTGGACCCTGTATGCGGACCCGGCGCTGCTCGCCCAGGCGAGTGAAATCGAGCCCACCATCGGCGCGCGGGCACAACTCATGGTCGACTTCATGGCGACGCGGACGGCGTTCTTCGACGAGTTTTTCCTCGGTGCCGCCGACTCAGGGGTCCGTCAGGTGGTGATCCTGGCGTCCGGCCTGGATGCCCGGGCCTGGCGGCTGCCGTGGCCCGAGGGCACGGTGGTGTACGAACTCGACCAGCCCAAGGTGCTGGAATTCAAGACCGCGACGCTGCAGCAGCACGGCGCGCTTCCTACGTCGCGGTTGGTGAACGTTCCGATCGACCTGCGCCAGGACTGGCCGAAGGCCTTGCAGGAGGCGGGATTTGACCCGACCCAGCCCTCGGCATGGTCTGCGGAGGGACTGGTGCGCTATCTGCCCGCGCACGCCCAGGACCTGCTGTTCGAGCGCATCCACGCGCTGAGCGCGCCTGGCAGTTGGCTGGCTTCCAACGTTCCGGACAAGGGTTTCATCAACGACGAACTCGTCGCGCACCAGCGCGAGGAGATGCAGCGGATCCGGGAGGTGGCGTCGCGGCTGGTCGATGCCGAGATACCCGACGTCGAAGACCTCTGGTACCCGGAGGAACGCACGGTGCTCCCCGATTGGTTGCGCGAACGCGGCTGGGAGGCCTCGGCGTGGAACTTTCCCGAACTGATGGCCCGCTATCACCGCACCGTGCCGAGCGGCTCCGAAGACTCCATGCCGCCAACTCTTTTCGTGTCGGCGCAGCGATAATTCGGGTCAGGTCGACGACTGATGACCTTCCACGTCCTGTTTGATTACGGCGATCGCGTCGACCGGCGTGAGGTTTTGGCCTTGGCCGTTCTGCCCGAGTTGCGGCCAACCGGCACCGTCGGGGCCCAGTAGTTGGTCCCAGATCTCGCGCACCTTGGCCAGCAATTCGGCTTGCTCGTCGTCAGTGAGAGCCATCAACCATCCTTCGTTCGTCGGGATGCCGCATGCGGCGGCAAATTGCTGCGGAGTCAGTCCGTCGGCCGAGTTCATGTCGCAGCGGCCGAATGGCGGGGCGCCCTGCGGCAGATTGGGGCTGTACCCCTGGCCATCGGTGTACTGGTGCGCGACCTGGCCCGGCAGGTTCGGATTTGAACCGTAGCCCGCCGCGACGACACGCAGGCCAGGCGGGCGCACCCGCCACATGTTGAAGAAGTCGTAGCCGTTGGCATAACCGATGATTCGCGACGCGGAGCCCGCATAATCGGCCAGGTTCCAATACAGCTGGTTGATCCAGCTCGACCCGTCGCCTGGTGGGTTACCACCGGATTCGACGTCCAACATCAGCGCCACCCGCGGGTGCAGGCCGCCTTCGGCGTCGATCATCGAGCGCACGGTGTTGGCGTTGGCCAACCAGTTTGGGCGAACGTAAGTGTAAATAATGCCGAACGACAACCGCTTGCTGTCCAGTGCGGCCCGCATCCAGGCGTAGTTGCGCGCGAAATTGTGATCTGAATAGGTTCCGTCACAAACGCGGATCGACAACACCTGATATGGATACGAATTATTCACCGGCACTTGATATTCCGATACGTCGGCGAACAACGTGTCAGTCACCTTGCCGCATTCTCCCTTCGTCGCGATGCGTGCCGACCCATGCTACCGACGCGGACACCGCAGCCCGGTACTGTCGCGAATATGGCTGATCGGCCCGCCGCGCGGCGGTCCACGGTGCAGGACGTGCACCGACTCGCAAAGGCGATGCCGCACGTCAAACACCTTGAGGGGCCGAGACACAACTCGATCTATCAGGTGGGCGGAAAATCGTTCGTATTCTTTCGAACTCCCCAACCGGACGCGACCGATCCGGTCACCGGCGAACGCTACGCCGACGTCATCATGCTGTGGGTGGAGTCCGAGAGCGACAAGCTTGCGCTGATTCAGGACCCCGACTCACCGTTCTTCAGTACGTCCCACTTCGACGGGCACCCCTCTGTGCTCGTGCGGGCGAGTCAGTTGGCCGACGTCAGCGTTGCCGAGTTGACCGAGTTGATTCAGGACGCGTGGCTGTCGCGCGCTTCGAAAAGGCGGGCGGCACTGTGGCTCGCGGACCAAAACGATTAGTACGGCGTTCATACCGGATTCACAGAAGTGCAATTATGCGCCCTTTTCAGGTTTGAACACGAGTACAACGGGCAAATCTGGGTCCACGGGAATTGTTTCGGGACAACGGAGGTCAACTATGGTGCGAGGACGCGGACTTCTCGGTGCGATCGTGCTGATTTGGCTGCTCATAGGAATTCTCGCAGCTTGGCAGCGCGACTACTTCAAAGGCGAGCAAACCAGCTGTGCCTCAGCGGGAACGGTCGCGGTGACGGTGATTGCCGGACCGTTGAATTACATGGGCGTAAATCCGAAAGTAAAGGATTGCCACACGCCGCGTTTGCCGCAACCAAGTGCAATGCAATCAATAGATCAAATCCCTGCTAGGTAAAGGAAATCGCCATGATTGTTCTCGGAGCCCTCCTGCTCATCCTTGGATTTGTGTTCGGTGTCCATCTGCTGACAGTGCTCGGAGTGGTCCTGCTTGTCGTCGGTGCGGTGATGTGGGCCATGGGGTCCATCGGCCGTCCGGTCGCCGGCCGGCGCCACTATTACTAGAACTGACCGCACCAGCGGGGAAAGGGTCGCGTGATCGCAAGAGCGGTCACGCGACCTTTTCATTTCACAGGCGGTGCACAGGGATGCCATAGCGTTGGCCTAACCCGTTGCGGATACTGGAACTCGTGGCGTCCCCCAGAACTTCCGTCGAGCGCGTGGTGATGTGCCGAGCCGACGGCCAACCGGTCACCGTACTGGTGGTTGACGACGAGCCCGTCCTCGCGGAGATGGTGTCGATGGCTCTGCGGTACGAGGGCTGGAACATCGCCACCGCGGGAGACGGTACCTCGGCCATCGCAGCGGCTCGTGCCGAGCGACCCGACGTCGTCGTCCTCGACGTGATGTTGCCCGACATGAGTGGTCTGGACGTCCTGCAGAAGCTCCGTAAGGAGAATCCGCGGCTGCCGGTACTGCTGCTGACGGCCAAAGACGCGGTGGAAGATCGCATCGCCGGATTGACCGCTGGCGGCGACGATTACGTCACCAAGCCGTTCAGCATCGAAGAGGTAGTGCTGCGGTTGCGGGCTCTGCTGCGGCGCACCGGGGTGACGACGGTCGACAGTGGCGCCCAACTCGTCGTCGGCGACTTGGTACTCGACGAGGACAGCCACGAAGTGACTCGTGCCGGCGAGCCGATCTCGTTGACATCCACCGAATTCGAACTGCTGCGTTTCATGATGCGCAACGCCAAGCGGGTGCTGAGCAAGGCGCAGATTCTGGATCGCGTGTGGAGCTATGACTTCGGCGGCCGGTCCAACATCGTTGAGCTCTACATCTCATACCTGCGCAAAAAGATCGACATCGGTCGCGAACCGATGATTCACACGCTGCGCGGCGCAGGTTATGTCCTCAAGCCGGCGCGCTAGGGGGCCGCGGGTCTGGTCGCTTCGCCTGCGACTGTTGGTCGGTCAGGTCGCGGTGCTGGCCCTGGTGTGTGTCGGCATCACCGCCGCGACTGAGCTGGCGCTGCGCCACCATTTGCAGGCTCAGCTCGACAGCCAGCTCAGCGGCACCTCGTACCGCTCCTCGTTGCTGTACCCCGAACCGCCGCGCCGGCACGAACCTCGTTACGTCAAGACCGGCCCAGGTCCCAGGTTTCTCGACGCGCCCGGCCAACCGGCCGGCATGGTCGCGGCGGCGGTCAGCGACGGCAAGACAATAGACGCCGGCTACCTGACCAGCAGCGGTGCGCGGGCCGCGTTGACGCCCACCGCCCAGCACCAACTGGAGGCGATCGCCAGCAGCCGCTCGCCGGTGACAGTCGACCTGGACGGGCTGGGCCGCTATCGCGTCGTCGCCGCCCCGAGCCGCGACCGGACTGACGTCATCGTCACCGGTCTGTCGATGTCCGAAATCGACGCCACCGAGCTGCGGATGCTGATCATCTTCGGCATGGTCACCGCGGTGGCGCTGATAGCCGCGACCTCCGCCGGGGTGGTGATCATCCGGCGTGCATTGGCACCGTTGCAAAGGGTCGCCCAGACCGCCACGAAGGTTGTCGATCTGCCGTTGGACCGCGGCGAAGTGGAACTACCGGTCCGCGTCCCGGAACCCGACGCCAACCCCGACACCGAAGTGGGCCAACTCGGATCGGCGCTGAACCGGATGCTCGACCACATCTCTGCCGCGCTGTCGACCCGGCAGGCCAGCGAGACCCGGGTTCGCCAATTCGTCGCCGATGCCAGTCACGAGCTGCGCACGCCACTGGCCGCAATTCGCGGCTACACCGAACTTGCGCAAAAAATGGGTGACGACCGTGAGGCGGTGGCACACGCGATGAGCCGCGTGGCGTCCGAGACCCAGCGGGTGACACGCCTCGTCGAGGATCTGCTGCTGCTGGCTCGCCTGGACTCCGGCCGACCCCTGGAACGTGAACCGGTGGACCTGTCCAGGTTGGCCGTCGACGCGGTCAGCGACGCCCACGTGGCCGGGCCGGATCATCAGTGGGAGCTCGACCTGCCGCCCGAACCGGTGGTGGTCACCGGTGACGAGGCTCGGCTGAACCAGGTGATGGCGAACCTGCTCGCGAACGCCCGCGTCCATACCGGGCCGGGCACCGTTGTGACGACCCGATTGAGCACTGAGCCGACGCACACCCTGCTGCAAGTGATCGACAACGGGCCCGGCATTCCGGTAGCCCAGCAATCAGAGGTGTTCCAACGGTTCGTGCGTGGCGACACTTCACGCTCCCGCAAAGCCGGCAGCACCGGCCTGGGTCTGGCAATCGTCTCCGCCGTCGTCAAAGCGCACAACGGCACGATTACCGTGCATAGCTCGCCCGGTCACACCGAGTTCGCGGTGCGGTTGCCGGCAAACGGATGGCAACCGCCCGCGTTGACTTCTAGGTCAGCTAAGGCGTCAGCCCGAGCAGGTGACGTCGATCTCGAATGACTTCTTGACGGGCTGCATCGGGTTGGCCATGTCCACCCCGGTGGCGGTGCCGCTGATCTTGTAGGCGTTGCCGTTCTTGGTTGCCGAGGCGTTGGCGTCGGGTGTGCCCGGGGCGTAGCCGAGGGATACGCCGTTGACATTGCCGAGGGCGACCGACTTCACCTCGGGAGGACTGGCGTCAGTGAGCACCGCGCCGATGCCGGCCGCCGCCCCGCCGATCGCGATGTTGACGGTGCCGCCCGTCGTGGTGCACACGGTTGTCCCGGCGACTTGCTGGTCTTTGCCCTCGATGAGGACCTTCGTCCCGGAAGCGCCGCCGCCTCCGCCCGATGCCGCGCTCGAGGACCCACCACCCGAACTCGACTTTTTATCCGAACATCCCGAAAGACCTACGACCAGAATGGCCGCCCCAGCTACGGCGACCGTCAGTCCACGCTTCACTCGTGCTCCTTTGCCCGTTTGTTGCGATCCTCTGTGGTTGAAGACCGCTTCGGCAGTATGCGGGTCAACTGGACCGAAGGCTAGGGACATCGAAGAATTAATTTCTTTCGGGGTCCCTTCGTTAATGGCAAGGTAGTGCCGGTGGATCACAAGCCTCCTTCCGCCGTTATCGAGTCGGCACATAACGAGCATTCGTTACCCTTCCATGACACAAGGGATTTCGACGATGCCGATCGCGGATTCATTGCCGCGCTGTCCCCGTGCGTCGTCAAGGCGGCCGACGGTCGGGTGGTGTGGGACAACGACGCGTACTCATTCCTGACCGGCCCGGCGCCCACATCGGTGCACCCCAGTTTGTGGCGGCAGTCGACGCTGGTCGCCAAACAGGGCCTGTACGAAGTAGTGCCGGGCATCTACCAGGTCCGCGGATTCGACCTGTCCAACATCAGCTTCATCGAGGGTGACACCGGAGTGATCGTCATCGACCCCCTGGTGTCGACCGAAGTGGCCGCCGCCGCGTTGCAGTTCTATCGAACCCACCGCGGTAGCGACCGGCCCGTCGTCGCCGTGATCTACACACACAGCCATGTCGATCATTTCGGCGGCGTGCTCGGCGTCACCTCGCAAGCAGACGTGGATGCCGGCAAGGTGGCGGTGATTGCCCCAGAAGGTTTTACCGAACACGCGGTGCAGGAGAACGTGTACGCGGGCCCGGCCATGACGCGCCGTGCGACATACATGTACGGCATCGTGCTGGAGCGCGGACCGCGGGGCCAGGTGGGTTGCGGACTTGGGCAGACCCCGTCGACCGGTGAGGTCGGATTGATCGTCCCGACAGTGGACATCCGCGAGACGGGGGAGACACACACCGTGGACGGTGTGGAGATCGAGTTCCAGATGGCGCCGGGCACTGAAGCACCCGCCGAGATGCACTTCTATTTCCCGCAATTCCGTGCATTGTGCATGGCCGAGAACGCAACTCACAATCTGCACAACTTGCTGACCCTGCGTGGCGCGCTGGTACGCGACCCGCATGCCTGGTCGGGTTATCTCACCGAGGCGATCGACACCTTCGCCGACCGCACCGACGTGGTGTTCGCCTCCCATCACTGGCCCACCTGGGGTCACGAGCGCATCGTCGAGTTCCTTTCGCTGCAGCGTGACCTGTACGCCTACCTGCACGACCAGACGCTACGTCTGCTCAACCAGGGTTACACGGGCGTTGAGATCGCCGAAATGTTCCAGATGCCACCGGCATTGGACCAGGCCTGGCATACCCGCGGGTACTACGGGTCGGTCAGCCACAACGTGAAGGCGGTCTACCAGCGCTACATGGGATGGTTCGACGGCAACCCGGGGCGGCTCTGGCCGCACCCGCCCGAAGCGCTCGGCCCGCGCTACGTCGAGGCCATCGGCGGCATCGACCGCGTCGTCGAGCTGGCCCAGGCCGCTTTTGATTCCGGTGATTTCCGTTGGGCGGCAACATTGCTCGATCACGCGATATTCACCGACGAACATCATCAGAGGGCACGCGAGCTGTACGCGGACACGTTGGAACAGTTGGGCTACGGTGCCGAATCCGCGACCTGGCGCAACTTCTTCATCAGCGGTGCCACCGAACTGCGGGTCGGCAATTTCGGTACCGCGAGCCAGGTCACCTCACCGACGTTGCTGTCCCAGCTGACACCCGATCAAGTCTTTGACAGTCTGGCCATTCAGGTCAACGGGCCGCGCAGCTGGGACCTCGACATCGCCATTGACATCACCTTCGCGGATCTGGACGCCAATTACCGGCTGGCCCTGCGCAACGGTGTACTGGTCCACCGCCGGACTCCCGCCGACCCCGACACCGCGACCGTTACCGTAAAGCTGGCCAACAAGTTTCGGCTGTTACTCGTGGCGATCGGTGACTTCACGTCGCCGGGGCTCGAGTTGTCCGGCGACCAAAGCGCGCTGCAATCGCTGCTGGGGGTGCTCGACCAGCCGAACCCGAGTTTCAACATCGTCACGCCGTAACTGCGTCAGCTGACGTCGATGATCACCTTGCCCAGCACCTTGCGGTCGGCGACATACCGCAGTGCCGCGGCGGTTTCCGCCAGTGGGAATCGCGCGCCGATGTACGGGCGAACCTTGCCCTCGGCGAAAAGCTGCGACAGTTCGGTGAGGTCGCGGGCACACTGCGCGGGGTAGTCGCCCATGAAGGTGCGAATCTCCATGCCACGGACGGTGATGTCCTTGAGCAGAACGAGATTGAGCGGTAT
>JAVROZ010000320.1:0-4532 GCA_032162485.1 Mycobacterium sp. | reverse complement strand
GTGACCAGCACTCGGCACGGCAAGCTGCGGTTCGTGCCGGTGGCTCTGGCCGATCCGCTGGCTCAACCTCTGCTCGTTGAGTTGGCCGACGAGTATGCACAGCGTTACGGCGGCGAGCCGGCGCGGTATCTGGAGTGGCTCATCGACGGCCCCGAGGGCGAGTTCGCCGACCCGCACGGCGGGATGCTGATAGGCGTGCTGGACGGACACTCGGTAACTGGTGGCGCATTCTGCCGATTCGATGCCGAAACGGCCGAACTCAAGCGGGTCTGGACGCATCGCGATCACCGTCGGCGCGGCTACGCCAGATCTTTATTGGCGGCGCTGGAATCCGAGATCGCCGCTCGTGGTTACAGGAGGGTGTATCTCATCACCGGCGACCGTCAGCCCGAGGCCGAAGAGCTGTATGAATCGGCCGGATACACCCGGCTGGACGAGCCGCTGCCCGCCCGCGGACCCGTCTTCCCGATCGCCTTTCTGAAAGGTCTCAGCCGAGCATGACGTTTCACCTGGGCGTTGGCCTGGACGGATATGGCTGGCACACGCAGGCCTGGGCGTTGGTGGCCGAAAACCGATCAGTGCTCGGCGGCGGTTACTGGGCCGATCTGGCGGTGACCGCAGAGCGTGGACTGCTCGACTTCCTCACCATCGACGACACGCTGATGCCGCAGCCGGGCCGTCGGGAGCGGATTGATCCCCGGCGCCTGGCCGGTCGTGGCGACGCGGTGCTCATCGCCGCTCGGATCGCTCCGGCGACGCGGCACATCGGGCTGATCCCGGTGGCCACCGTCACCCATACCGAGCCGTTCCATATCTCCAAATCCATTGCCACCCTTGACTATGTGTCACACGGGCGCGCGGGATGGCAACCGCGGGTAAGCGGGACCACGCACGAGGCGGCGTTATTCGGTCGCCGGACCGTCGACCCCGCCGAATTGTTCGAGGAAGCCGTCGACTACGTCGAAGTGGTGCGCAGGTTGTGGGACAGCTGGGAGGACGACGCGCTGATTCGCGACGTGGCCACCGGCCGTTACGTCGACCGGGACAAGCTGCACTACATCGACTTCACCGGAAAGTTCTTCTCGGTCAAGGGGCCATCCATTACGCCGCGCCCGCCGCAGGGCCAGCCCGTGGTGGCCACCCTGGCCCATGCCACCGCAGTTTATGAGTTCGCGGCCCAAACCTCCGATGTCGTGTTCATCACGCCCACCGACGAAGCCTCCGCGGGCAGTATCCTCGACGAAGTGCGCGGCATCGGCGAACACCTGAAAGTCTTTGCCGACATTGTGGTTTCGTTTCACGGCCAGGACGACTTCCGCTCGGACACCCTGGTCTGGGCGGGCACCCCAGCCGAACTGGCGGACATGCTGCTGGGCTGGCAGCGCCGCGGTATCGACGGTGCGCGCCTGCGCCCCGCGGTGAACGCCACCGACCTTCCGGTGATCGTCGACCAGGTGGTGCCACTGCTGCAGCGCGCCGGGCAATTCCGTACCGGGTACCGGGATTCGGAAACGCTGCGCGAACGGCTTGGCCTGCCGGTGGCGCCCAATCGGTACACGGCGGTGAACCGATGATCCCGCTGTCGATCCTGGATCTGGCGCCCATCAGCGCCGGCAGCGACGCGGCCACCGCGCTGCGCAACACCATCGGGCTGGCCCAGCGCGCCGAGCACTGGGGTTACCGTCGTTACTGGGTGGCCGAACATCACTTCGTCGGCGTCGCCAGTTCGTCGCCCGCGGTGTTGATCGGTCAGATCGCCGCCGCCACACACCGAATTCGAGTGGGTGCAGCCGCGGTTCAGCTGGGCTACACCACCGCCGTCGCGGTCGTCGAAAACTTCGGCATGCTCGACGCCTTCTACCCCGACCGCATCGATCTCGGCGTCGGCCGGTCCGGGCAGCGCCGCTCGGACGCCGACAAACCCAAACCACCGAGAGAGCCGCGGCCGCCGCGGGTGTGGCATGAGGTCGACGGTGTGGTGGTGCCAACGCCGTTCGATCTGCGGGGTTTGCTCGACGTGGAACTGCTGCAGGCCACCATGACGATCCTGCAACAACCCGAGGCGATATCCCCCGACTTCGCCGAGCAGGTCGGTGACATCGTCGCTCTGTTGGACGGCGGCTACCGCGTCGGGGACTTCGACGTGCACGCGGTTCCTGGCGAAGGGGCTGGACTGACGCCCTGGATCTTCGGCAGCAGCAGGGGACAAAGCGCGCGGGTGGCCGGCGCCTTGGGTCTGCCGTTCGTGGCCAGCTACCACATCACCCCCGCTACCGCGCTGGAAGCCGTCGACGCCTACCGCGACACGTTTGTTCCGTCGGCAAGGTTGGAGCGGCCCTACGTCGTGGTGTCGGCCGACATCGTGGTCGCCGACGACACCGAGACCGCCCGACAGTTGGCCGCCAGCTACGGCCACTGGGTGTACTCGATACGAACGGGCGTGGGCGCGATGCCCTATCCAGATCCGAACGATTGCGCTCCGCTTACCGAGGAGCAGCTAGACCTGGTAAAGGACCGGATTGAAACACAATTCGTCGGTAACCCCGACGAGGTCGCCGAACGGTTGCAGGCCCTGCAGCGGGTCACCGGGGCCGACGAACTCGTCATCACTTCGGTCACCCACCGCTATGAGGACAGGCTGCGCTCGCACGAGTTGATTGCGCGCCGATGGGGGTTAATACAATGAGTCGCAAGCCAATACATTTGGCGGCGCACTTTCCGGGGGTCAATAACACCACCGTGTGGACCGACCCCAGCGCCGGCAGCCAGATCGAGTTCGACTCCTTCGTCCATCTGGCCCGAACGGCAGAACGCGGCCTGTTCGACTTCTTCTTCCTGGCCGAAGGGCTGCGGTTGCGGGAGCACCGCGGCCGGATTCACGACCTGGACGTAGTGGGACGGCCCGACACTTTCACCGTGCTGGCCGCGTTGGCCGGGGTCACCGACCGGATCGGGCTCACCGGAACCATCAACACCACCTTCAACGAACCTTTCGAAGTGGCAAGGCAATTCGCGACGCTCGATCATCTGTCCGGTGGGCGGGCTGGCTGGAACATCGTCACCTCGTCGGATGCGTTCACCGGGGCGAACTTCCGCCGCGGAGGATTTCTCAAGCAGGCCGACCGCTACCGGCGGGCCGAGGAGTTCGTCACCGTGGCCCGCCAGTTCTGGGACAGTTGGTCTCCCGACGCCGTGGTTTCCGACGTCGCCGCCCAGGTCTACGTCGATCCGGATGCAATCCGCAGCGTCGAATACTCGGGTTCGCAATTCGACGTCCGCGGTTTCGCGACCTTGCCGGCCGGGCCGCAGGGCCACCCGGTGTTGCTGCAGGCCGGTGACTCCGACGAGGGCCGTGGGTTCGGCGCCCGGTATGCCGACGCCTTGTTCACCCTGCACGGGTCGCTCGAGGACGGCCAGCGGTACTACGCCGACATGAAGGGTCGGGCGCGGTCTTTCGGTCGAGATCCCGAGCAGCTCAAGGTTTTTCCGGCAGCGACGTTCGTCCTCGGTGACACCGATGCCGAGGCGCAGGACAAGGCGCGACACATCCGGCACCAACAGGTCAGCGGCGCGACTGCGATCGCGATGCTCGAGCAGGTGTGGGGCCGCGAGCTTGGCGACTTCGACCCCGACGGGCCACTGCCCGATTTCGATCCGGTGGTCGACGGCGACATCACCCAGGGCCGAGTCCGCCACGGTGACCCGTTCGCGGTGGCGCGACGTTTCCGCGACCGGGCCGAGGCGGAAAATCTGTCCATCCGCGAGTTGGTCATTGCGGTCACCAGCCGGGAGCAGTTCGTGGGAACCGCCGCGCACATCGCCGACGAGATCGATCGCTATATCCAGGCCGACGCCTGCGACGGTTTCATCCTGGTGCCACACCTGACGCCGCACGGTCTGGACGAATTTGTTGACCGGGTGGTGCCGCTACTGCAGGAACGCGACGCGTACCGCACCGAGTACGCCGGGGAAACCTTGCGCGATCACCTGGGCCTGACGGCCTAATGGGCGTACATGATCATGGCGACGCCGATAACACTGCGGCCAGCGCGACAGCGCAATCGACTATGCAACCGTCACCCAGCGCCGGCTTTCTTCAAAGCCTCGTCGGTCGCTTCGTTGATCGGGCCGCGCCACAGGGGGCCGTGGCCGGGCGCCAGCAGGTCGGTCTCCAGCACGGCAAGCGCGGACAGACTGCGGATGCAGTTCTCCTGGCTGTAGCTGAAGATTGCCGGAAGCAGCTGCGGCCCGTCGTGACGCAACAACGGGTGGCCGGTGATCAGCGCGTCGCCACTGGCCAGCACTCCGTCCACCAAATACGAGCAGTGCCCGTTGGTGTGGCCGGGACTGAAGACGGGTTTCGGGTGTCCCGGCAGGCCGTCCGCGACCTCCGGGGTCAGTGGCTGGGCGGTGGGGATCCCGTCTCGAAGCAGGCCGCCGCTGCGCACCACGTGCGCGGTCCACACCGCCCAGCGCGGCCGCCAGATACGTAGCGCGAGATCGAGGACCGACACCTGTTCCAGGTATTCGCG
>JAVROZ010000319.1:0-2981 GCA_032162485.1 Mycobacterium sp. | reverse complement strand
ACAACAACCCGGCGAACATGTGGCAGGAACGCCCACAGGCGCCGGGCGGCTCGAAGGATCCGTCGGTTCGGGTGCTACAGAACGGACTGAGTAACGCGGCTGATTCAGCGAAGAAGCTCGGCGAGCTGCGGTCGATCACACCGCCCAAGGGCATCGAGATACTCGTCGGCGGCACGCCCGCGCTGGAACAAGACTCGATTCACAGTCTGGTGGACAAGGCACCACTGATGGTGCTGGTGCTGATCAGCACAACGATGGTGTTGATGTTTTTGGCCTTTGGCTCGGTGGTGCTGCCGATCAAGGCGGCGGTGATGAGTGTGCTGACGCTGGGATCCACGATGGGCATCCTGACCTGGATATTCATTGACGGACACGGCGCGGGGCTGCTCAATTTCACGCCCACGCCGTTGATGGTGGTGATCATCGCGCTGGTCGTGGCGGTCGGCTACGGCCTGGCCACCGACTATGAAGTGTTCCTGGTCTCCCGAATGGTCGAGGCACGAGAAAACGGCATGTCCACGCAGGAAGCCATCCGAATAGGCACGGCGACCACAGGTCGCCTCATCACTGCTGCGGCCCTGGTTCTCGCCGTGGTCGCCGGTTCGTTTGTGTTCTCCGACCTGGTGATGATGAAGTACCTGGCTTTCGGGCTGATGGCGGCGCTGCTGCTGGACGCCACGGTCGTCCGAATGTTCCTGGTGCCGTCGGTGATGAAGCTGCTCGGCGACGATTGCTGGTGGGCCCCGCGCTGGATGAGGCGACTGCAGAACCGCATCGGCCTGGGCGAGATCCAATTGCCCGACGAGCGCAAGCGGCCAGCGAGCAAGGTACGGCCGCCCGTTACGGCCGGTCTGGTCGCCGCGACCCCGCGCCCGCCGCATGACCCGACGCACCCGGCGGCACTCGAGCGTGCCCGTCCGGCTGCCAGGCCGGAACTCGGGCCTGCCCAGAACGGGCCGATCGGCGCCGGTCAGGTTCCGGTCCGCGCCGCTGCGCCGGCGAACCCGTCGACGGAGCCGCCCACAGCTCGACTGAAGGCGCCTGGCTCCCAGGGCCCGCAGGCCCGCAGCAACACCAACGGTCCGTCGGCTGCGACGACGCGCCCACCCAGGCCGATCCCGACGCCCAAGAACGCGCCACCGGCACCCGCGCCGCCGCCGCCCCCGTCGGCCGATCAGACCAACAAGATGCCCGTTGCGGGGAGCCGGCCGGAAACCAAGCCGGCTAATACCGGCGACCCGGCCGACAAGACCGCCGCCCTGCCGGCGCAGCGGGCCGAAGGTGACGACTCAGAGACCTCTACCGAGAAACTGAACACTCGCGAGATCCAGGGCGAGGCCACCGAGAACACCGTAGACACCGGACGTCGGCGCCGTGGCGGCAGTGGCGGGCTCAGCGCTCAGGACCTGCTACGCCGCGAGGGCAGGCTCTAGTCCGCCTTCTCGGGTTTATCCGGTTTGGCCTGCACGATCGCCGACACCTCTTCGTCTTCCTTTTGCTCTTCCTGTGCTGCCTCCGGGTCGTTGGCCAGCAGCACCTGCGCCGCGTTGTTCAGGAAGGCGACCGTCGGGATGGACAGCAAGGCACCGACGATTCCGCCGAGCACACCACCGGTGGCAATGGCCAGCACCACCGCTAACGGGTGGATCGATACCGCGCGGCCCATCACCAGTGGCTGCAGTACATGCGCCTCGAGTTGGTTCACCAAGATGAGCAAACCGAGGGTGAGCAGCGCATAGAGCAAGCCCTTGGCCAGCAGCGCCACCACCACGGCCAGCAGCCCCGATACCAGGGCGCCGATCAGCGGCACGAAAGCCCCGAGGAAGACGATTGATGCCAATGGCAGGGCAAGGGGCACACTCATGACCGCCAGCCCCGCGCCCACCCCGGCCGCATCGGTCAGGGCGACCAAGAACGTCGCCCGGATATAACCGGTCAGCGCCCCGTACCCGGCGTGGCCAGCCTCATGGACGCGGTCGCGGACATGGGCCGGAAAGATCTGCTGGACGTACTTCCAGATGTTGCGGCCGCCGTAGAGGAAGAAAATCAACGTGAACAGCACCAACACTCCCGCGGTGACCAATTCGGTGATGGTCGCCGCCGTGGACAGCGCACCGCTGGTCAACTTCGCCTGATTATTGCGCAGCGCCTCGATCGCCGCGTTACCTGCGTTGTCTATCTGGTCGCGCCGCAGATGTACGGGTCCTTCGATCAGCCATTCACGGCTGGTGTCGATACTGCGTTCGACCTGCTTGAACAGGTCTGGCAGGCCCACGATGAACTGGCTGACAACGAACGCCAGGATGCCGCCCAGGATGGCGAAACTGCTCAGCAAGACCAGCAGCACCGCGCCACCGCGTGGCAGACCCCGCTGGTCCAGCCAGTCCACCGCCGGCACCAGCAACGCGCTGAGCATCAACGCCAGCAACACCGGCACGACAATTATTTCGAGCTTGGCGACCACCCACAGCACCGTGACAGCGGCGGCCACGATGACCAACAGCCGCCACGACCACGCCGCGGTTTTCCGGACCAGGGGGCTTACCGAATCGTCGTCGAAAGTTGCCGACATCTAACAAGCCTAACGGGGCAGCGAGCCGAACCTCCCGCAAACACAGTCGGCACGATCGGGTTACGGCGCCAAAACGACCCCGACACGTCGGCGACGTGCGTCGATGGTAACGGCGCCGGCACGGTTACCCTGATGCGATGTCGCACGACGCTCCCGCCCGCAAGCTCGCGGGGGTTCGTCTGGCTCGCAGCGGGGCGCCTCCGCGCGGCAAATACTGGTGGCTTCGGTGGGTGGTTGTCTTCGTCGTCGCGGTGGTGCTGGGCGTTGAGGTTGCGCTGGGGTGGGAGCAGTTGGCCAAGGCCTGGATGAGTCTGTACGAGGCCAAGTGGTGGTGGCTGGTCGCCGCGATGGTGGCCGCGGCGGCGTCGATGCACAGTTTCGCGCAGATCCAGCGCACTCTGTTGAGGTC
>JAVROZ010000318.1:0-7719 GCA_032162485.1 Mycobacterium sp. | reverse complement strand
CCCTTGACCGGCGCGGCGGGTGCGGCCGGGGACGCCACGTCGCCGTTGGACTTCGTAGGCGGAGCGGGTTCTGACTTTGCGTCGGGCTCCGGTGCCGCCGGTTCGGCCTCTGGCTCGGGCTCCGCGGGCGCGGGCGGCGCGGCTGGTGCCCTCTTCTTCGCCCCAGGCCGCTTGGCGCCGGCCGCGATGCCCAGACCCTTGACGGGCGCCGCGGGTTTGGCCGGTTCGACCTTTTCAGCAGCGGGCGACGGTGGCTCGCCTCCCTTGACCGCCGCACTTTCTGTTGGGGCTTCGGGTTTCGCTGGGCCGGGACGCGCTGCTGTCTTCTCGCCGGGACGCTTGGCGCCGGCGGCCAAACCCAACCCCTTAACGGGGGCGGCGGGCCTCGGTGGTTCGCCTTCTTTGGGTTCCGACGCCGTGAGCTCTTGCGATTCGGCCGGTTTGGCGGCTGTCTTCTTGGCGCCGGGACGCTTGGCGCCGGCGGCAAGGCCCAAGCCCTTGGCGGGTGCCGACGGGGCGGCGGCTTCGGCCGTCTCGGGTGTCTCGGCTGCGGGCGCCGCGGCCTTTTTCGCCCCCGGTCTCTTGGCGCCTGCAGCCACGCCAAGACCCTTCGCCGGTGCGGCGGCGGTCTGCTCCGTTGCAGGAGCGGCCTTCTTGGCGCCGGGCTTCTTCGCCCCTCCGGCCATACCCAGGCCCTTGGCTGGTGCCGCTGCCGCCGGTTTGTCGGCGGGCGCCTCGGCCGGTTCTTCGACCTCTTCAGAGGCTTCGGGCTCAGCCTCGGCGGGTGCCGTCGGAGCGGCAGCCTTGGGTGTGGCCTTCTCCGCCTGGGCGGCGCGCTCTTCAGCCTCCTTGGCGGCGGTGCCCTTCTCCGGCAGCTTGACGCTGTCGCGGTCGAGCGACCCCAGAAGCACCTGGGCCACGTCGAGCACCTCGACACCGCTGCGACCTGCCTCTTCCTGGCGGTCGTTGACACCGTCGGTGACCATCACCCGGCAGAACGGGCATGCTACGGCGACCGTGGTCGCGTTGGTCGCCAGCGCCTCGTCGACGCGCTCGTGGTTGATGCGCTTGCCTATGTGCTCTTCCATCCACATGCGCGCGCCGCCGGCGCCGCAGCAGAAGCTGCGCTCGGCGTGGCGTGGCATCTCGGTGAGGGTCGCTCCCGCGGCCCCGATCAGCTCGCGCGGCGCCTCGTAGACCTTGTTGTGCCGCCCGAGGTAGCACGGGTCGTGGTAGGTGATGTCCTGGGCGACGGCGTTCACCGGAACCAATTTGTCGTCCCGCACCAACCGGTTGAGCAGCTGAGTGTGGTGCAACACGGTGTAGTTGCTGCCCAGCTGCCGGTACTCCTTGCCAAGCGTGTTGAAGCAGTGCGGGCAGCTGACGACGATCTTGCGGTCTACGGTCTCCACGCCCTCGAACACGCCGTCCAGCGTCTCGATGGCCTGCTGGGCCAATTGCTGGAATAGGAACTCGTTGCCCGACCGGCGTGCGGAGTCACCGTTGCACGATTCGCCGGTGCCGAGCACCAGAAACTTCACGCCGGCGATAGATAGCAGTTCGGCCACGGCCTTGGTGGTCTTCTTCGCCTTATCGTCATAGGCGCCCGCGCAGCCCACCCAGAACAGGTACTCGAATCCGTCGAAGCTCTCGACGTCCTCCCCGTAGACGGGAACATCGAAGTCGACCTCGTCGATCCAGTTGGTGCGGTCGGCGGCGTTCTGGCCCCACGGATTGCCTTTGTTCTCCAGGTTCTTGAACAGCACGGACAGCTCGGAGGGAAACTCCGACTCCATCATCACCTGGTAACGGCGCATGTCGACGATGTGGTCGATGTGCTCGATGTCCACCGGGCACTGCTCGACGCACGCGCCGCAGGTCACGCAGGACCACAACACGTCCGGGTCGATCACGCCACCCTGTTCGGCCGTGCCGACTAGCGGGCGAGCGGCTTGGTCTGGTCCCGACCCGAGTATGCGGCCGAATCCCGACTCCGGGACGTGATGCTCCTCGGCATGCTTCTCGCCCCGTAGCTCCTCGCCGAGACCACCTTCCGGTGTGCTCTCGAGCGGGCTCTCCTTCTTCTCACCAAGGATGTAGGGCGCCTTCGCCATCCAGTGGTCGCGGAGGTCCATGATGACGAGCTTGGGCGACAGCGGCTTGGCGGTGTTCCACGCCGGGCACTGCGATTGGCATCGCCCGCACTCGGTACAGGTGGCGAAGTCGAGCATGCCCTTCCAGGTGAAGTCCTCGATCTTGCCTCGGCCGAATTCAGCATCGTCGGGCGGGTTTTCGAAGTCGATCGGCTTACCGTCGAACTCGAGCGGGAGAAGCGGACCCAGCCCGTCGGGCAGTCGCTTGAACGTGACATTGACGGGCGCCAGGAAGATGTGCAGGTGCTTTGAGTGCAACACGATGAGCAGGAAGATGAGCGCCACACTGATGTGAGCCAGCAGCGCGACTGTCTCGATCCACTCGTTTGCGGCCACACCCAGCGGATGCATGAGCGAGCCCATAGCCTGCGAGAAAAATGCACCACCGCCGTATGGGAAGTTTCCGGTGTTGACAGCGGCACCGCGAAAAATCGCGAAGGTGAAGATGACCATGAAGATCATGAACAGGATCAGCCACGCACCGCCGGTATGCGAGCCGTAGAACCGTGAGGAACGGCCGTACTCCTTCGGCTGGGTCCGCAATCGGATGATTGAGAACGTGGCGAGCCCGGCCACTACGGAGAGGGCGATGAAGTCCTGCAGTGCGCCCAGCGCGTCCCACCGGCCCACGATGGGGATGTGGAAGTTCGGCTGGAATAGCACCCCGTAGGCCTCGATGTAGACCGTGATCAGGATGAAGAAGCCCCACATTGTGAAGAAGTGCGCCAGCCCTGGGATAGACCACTTCAACAGTTTGCGTTGCCCGAACACCTCGGAGACCTGCGCCCAGACCCGGGCCCCGATGTCGTCAGTGCGCCCGGTGACCGGCTGTCCGGAAGTCACCAGCTTGTACAGCCACCAGACTCGTCGCAGAGCCAACAAGCCCACGATCGCGGTCATGCCCAAGCCCAGAACGAGCCTGATGATCGTGTGCGTGGTCACCGAAGGTCACCCCAATTCATTCGTCACCCAGGAATACTTGCGCGTTGTTGAACTTTGCTGCTCAACCTGCTCATATTGACACCCTTCTGGCGCTTGCCGCGAGAAAGGCAAACCTAAGTTTGCGCAGATCACCTGCCCAGATGCCCGGTGGTGTGATCAGACGTACAGAACCCGCACTTCGAGTCGTTCGCGAAGCGACACAAGCACAGCGCACGTCGCTCAGCTTTGCGGAGCCAGCATCGCCCGCAGCATGGACAGCATCTCCGAGCGCGAACCGGCACCGAGCCGTCGACGGATGCGGGCAACGTGATGCTCGACCGTCTTCGCGGAGATGAAGAGCTGACCACCGATGTCGCGGTAGGGCATGCCCAGGAGCAGCAGTTCGGCGACTTCGCGTTCGCGGTCGGACAATGGCGACCCCGACGACGCGCGACGAGGTGCCGGCGCGGCAACTTCCAGGGCTGCCTCCCCGCTGACCGTTTCGCCAAAACCCACGCCCACTTTGAGGTCTCGGGCGAGCTGCAGCATCGCCCCCGACACCCGGGCATCGGGCGTCTGCAAGGCGGCCTGACCGGCCAGCCGGGTCGCGTCGGACGTCAACCCGACGTGCGCCAACGACCTTGCCGCCGCGTTGACCTCGTCGGCGTCGACCTGATCGGCGAGCACCCGGAGCCACGTCCGGCCCACACCTGAGAGGGTGTGCGCGAAGGTGCTGTGGGCTGCTGCCGCGCTGAGGGCCTGTCCGTGTGGAGCTACGGATTCCGGGGAGTTGGCGAGGATCGCGGCGTGCACACCGGCCCAATGCAACGCGCTCGACCACAACGTCGGATTTCCCAGCGAATTGAGCAGGGTGAAGGCTTGACCGAGGGTGTGTTGCAGTTGGTCCACGTGGCGCATCCGGGCTGCCGCGACCCACAACTCGCCCAACGGCAGCAGTGCGAACAGATCGAGGGAGTAGTCGGCGAGGACTTCCATGGCTGCATACCAATGCTTCTGCAGCGCACCGGTGTCGCCGCTGCGACGTGCGATGGCGGTCTGCAACGCGGCCGCCCACAATGCGTCTCGGCGATGGAGGCTCGCCCCAGAGGTGGCTGCGGCGACGTCGGCGCTGGCCGATGGAAGTTGTCCGTCTTGCATTTTTATCCAGCCGGACAGCAGCAGGTGGCGCGGCTTGAATAGCACGTCAGCGCCGGAGCGCACCGCACGGTTGATCACGCTGTGTGCTCGGACCGGATCCCCGCCGTGTATCGCGGCCAACGTAACCAGTGCAGCTGGGCTGTCCGGAAAGGCTTGGCCGATGGATTGTTCGACCGCAACGGCTTGGCTGAGTTTCGCCATGGCGGTCTGATACGGCTGGTCCATCGTCAGCAGGAGACCTTCGGCCAGACTGCGTGACGTACGTGCGGCCATCGTCGGCGGACCGGAGTCCTTCGGGCGCAGGGCGACGCGTGCGGTCGCCAGGTCACCCGCCCCCGATAGCACGATTGCTGCGGCCGAGCCCACCACCGCATCCGGGTAGGCACCGAGCCAGCCGAACAACTCGGCAGCCTGTGCGGTGTTGCCGTCGTGGGTCGCGACGCTGGCGGCGATCCGCACCGCCTCGGCGCGTTCGGTGGAATCCGCAGAGCTGAGCAGGTCGTCGGCCAACGCGGCGGCGTCCGTGCAGGCACCGGTGAGGGCGAGCGTGTCAGCCAATCGCGTCGTCAGTCCTTTGGCGCCGGCCCGGACCGCCGCGCGATACAGCCGCGCGGCGTGGACCGAGTCGCCGCGTTTGTCAGCGGCGTGCGACGCCAGGATGCCGGCCAACCGGTCGTCGGTAAGCCCGTGTTCGGCCAGCCGCAGCGCGAGATCCGTCGACACGGTCGAGATGTCGAGTTGTGAACGTAAGAGCGAAGTCTCGACCTCGCGATGGTGTGCGTTACCGACGATCTGGGCGACTGAATCGTGAACAAGCCGCAGGAATGCCGATGTATGCGACGGCTCGACAAGTCCGCTGGCGCGAGCCTGGTCAACCAGAATCCTGCCGTCAGGTACCGAAATCCCCAATGCGGCAGCGACATCGGTGGCACCCAACTCTTGGGCCAGCGACATGATGAGCAAAGCATCCAGGGCGGGTTCGTCGACCCTGCGCAATCGGTGAACAAGAGCCAGGCCGGCCGCGTCGGCGGGCGACCGGCCGCCCTCGGAAACCGCATGAACCAAGAACGGAAGACCTGCGGTGCAGTCGACTAAGGGCGCGGCGACCGGCAGCGTACCCAGCCATATCCGCGGTCGCTGTCGTTCGATGGCCGTCGCCAGGGACCGCAGCGCTGGGCGCTGCTCGTGAGCTTCGGCGGCGACGACGACGGTCGCGTGGGCATCGTGGACCCGTTCGGCGAGTCGGACCAGTTCTGCATCGGTGAACAGGTGGGCATCGTCGACAACCAACGCCGCCTCAGGAGGGTCGTCGTCCTGGGGAGGGCGGGTGAGGACGGTGAGGCCAACGCGGCGCAGGATGTCGCGGGCGCCGGCCAGAAGGGTGGTCTTGCCGGTTCCGATGCCACCACTGATCAGGGCTTTCACGGGCGCAGCCGTGGCGTTGGCAAGATCGTCAACCACGCCGCGAGCAGCGCGCGGGATTTCGATCGGGGAGGGCGTCATCGATGCGTCGCCTTGCTGCGCGTGCCCAGCGAGCCGCTCAATCGCATTCCCCCTGTGCTCCACTGGTGGTAAGCAGCGGTTTCCCACGATAGCCGTCCCTGCCCCGTAACCCCGCCATTCCCCTAATCTGACACCCCCTAATGATGCTCCAGGCCGGTCGGGGTTCGCACCGAACACGGGTGTCTGCTCAGCCGATAGCATCTTGCTAGCAGTAGTTTTAGGTCGGCAGACGAGCAGGGGAGGTGCGAGATGGCAAACTCGTTGCTTGATTTTGTCATTTCGCTTGTGCGCGATCCCGAAGCTGCCTCACGGTATGCCGCCAACCCCGACCAGGCCATCGCTGATGCTCACCTTACAAATGTGACCAGCACCGATGTCAGTAATTTGATCCCGATGGTGTCGGACTCGTTGTCGATGGCCGGCCCGACAGCCGGGCCTACGACGGCGCACG
Organism: Mycobacterium sp.; assembly: GCA_032162485.1. GTDB lineage: Bacteria > Actinomycetota > Actinomycetes > Mycobacteriales > Mycobacteriaceae > Mycobacterium. The sequence goes on along the minus strand of JAVROZ010000318.1, from coordinate 1,533 downwards.
CCGCCGACCACGGCAATGTTTGGGCGAGTGGCGCGGCAACCGCGGCGTTCGATGCGTTTGCGCCTCACGTTCCGGCTTCCGTGGTGCCCCAGCACGGCGTGGTGAGCGGTGTGATCAACCAACCGGCCACCCATTTGCCGAGCGAAGTCCCTGCCAATGTGCAACCGGTAGAAATCGGTCATCACGAGCCATCGGTGCTGCTCGCGGGTGGTGGAATGCCCGAGATGGCCTTTGACCACGGAAGCTTCCCGGTTCACGATCCTGGAGTCTGGGACCACTCGGTAATTCATCCCGATACCCATCCGCAGGAAGGCCAGCCGGATCACCATGGCTTTGGCCTTCATGGGTGATTTTCGCTCATTCCTGATTCTTCTTGTGGGCGCAATCGCCCGCAAAATGGTCTTTGACGTCCAGAAATGTTGTTGGTGATGGCGCACAATTGCGGGCATTTGGGGGTCTCCCAAATTTCCCCTAATCCCCTAATGGGGAAGCCTGGTGCATCCCGGTGGGCATTCCCCAGGCTGGGGGATCTGGCCCCGATTTGGGTTAGCCGCGAAATCCATACGGTTAATGGCAGAGCGCCGGTCACTTCGGCGAACAAACTTCGCAGTTTCGATGAAGGGAAATGAAGATGACTTCGCTTGTGGACTACATCCTGAGCCTGTTTAGCAACGAAGAGGCGGCGCGGTCATTCGTTTCCGCTCCCGGCCAGGCCATGACCAATGCCGGTCTGGTCAATGTGTCGCCGGCAGAGGTTTCTTCGGTGGCTGCCAACGCAGTGCCCGGCCTGGTGCTTTCCTCGGACGACCCCATCGGTGGTCTGCAACAGGCAGTGGCCGGCCAGCATGGCTTTGTGCCGCCGACATCGGACCTGGGATCGGTCCCGACGTTCGTCGGCCAGGAAGCGGGTCCGTTCATCAACGCCGCTGGGCCGATTATCGGCGACGCCGGAATGGCCGCACACAGCGCGGGCCTGGTCGCCGGCGAGGTGGGTGCAGGATTAGCCAACGTTGTTGCGACTGACGTGGGCGCCGGTCTGGCGACCGGTATCGACGCGGTCGGACTGCCCACGGGTGCCGCGGTTGCTGCGCCCGGCCTGGCGTTCATCGAGCCTACTGGTGGCCTAGGTGCCGGAGTGGGCGTAGGCGCCCAGGCGGGTGTAGGTGTCGGTTTCGAGGTTCAAGCCGGAATTGCTGCGCAGGCCGGTGCCGGCCTGGGCCTGGGTGTTGGAACCGGAGTCGGTGTGGGCGCCCAGGCGGGTGTGGGTGTTGGTTTCGAGGTTCAAGCCGGAATTGGTGCTCAAGCCGGTGTTGTCGGCGGCGTCGGCGGTCAGGCCGGTCTCGGTCTAGGCGGTGCTGCTGGCGTGGGCGGCGGTCTTGGCGCCGGTGTCGGAGTCGGTGGTCAGGTCGGCGTCGGGATCGGTGGTGGCATCGGGGGCGGTCTTGGCGCCGGTGTCGGTGTCGGTGGTCAGGTCGGCGGTGCCATCGGCGGTGGCGTGGGTGTTGGTGGTCAGGTCGGCGGTGGTCTCGGTGT
>JAVROZ010000317.1:0-5876 GCA_032162485.1 Mycobacterium sp. | reverse complement strand
TTGCCGTAATCGGTGAACTTGCCGGCTTCTGCGAGGTCGGAGTACAGGTGGCCGTCGACGAAGACAAACTTCGAGTCCACGGGGTTCTTACCGACGGTCAGCGTGGCGGTGCCGTTGGCGACGGTTTGTGGAGTGCTGGACACGTCGCCGTCGAGCTTGGTCACCGCGAGGTTGGGCACGGCGCCCTGCACCGTAAGGCTCACGTGCATGCCGGTGACTTTGCGCATGACGTCGGCAGCCTGTTTGACGGTGGCCGCGGCATCGACATTCGGGACCGAGCTTGATCCGCCACTGGAAGCGTTGTTCTTAGTACCGCATCCGCTGAGGATGAACGCCACCGCGACAACCGCCGATGCGGTCGCGACGCCGGCACGGGACCAGAGCTTCAGTTTCATAGACGATCTCCTTGGTTGAGGCGATGCAGCGTTGCCACGGGGCAAACTCATCTGAGGGCGCACCAAAGCCAGCGATTAGCCTAAACCGGCCGTAGAAGCTTGACTAGGGCAAGAATTTCGCTTGCTCACCGGTGCACAAGTGTCGGCCAAGCAAACAGTCGACCGGGTTTCCCGATCTACTTGCGGGCCTTGCGGTGCGGGTCGAGTCGGCGTAGCCGCACCGCGAGCAGGATCACCATCACAACTCCGAGAGCCACACACATACCGAGAGCTGTCAGCCAGCGACCGCTGTCGTGATCCCACAGCGGGTCGGTATCGGTGAGGCGGATGTAGTTCACTCCCAGTGAGGAACCGGCCATCGCATAGGCCCACCGTGAGGGCGATAGCCAGGCCAGTTGCTCGAGCGGGATCCGGTCCTTGACGGCAAACATTCCACCGCACAGCACCAGTTGGGCCATCACCACCAGCACCAGCAGGGGCATGCCCCGGTCGGCATTGCTGATGAGTGACGAGATCAGCAGGCCGAGGATCATCGAAACCACGGTGACCGCGACCACGGCTGCCGCCACTTCGGCCAAGCCCACCCATTGCAGCAGTTCGGTGCTGCCGGAGTGCAGCAGCAAGGAATCGTCGGGCAGCGGCAGGAACACAACACCGAGGAATCCGACGATCAGTCCTTGCAGGCCGGTGATGACGCCGAGGACAGCGAGTTTGGAGGCGAGGTAGGCACCGCCGGACAGGCCGATGCCGTGTTCGCGTCGGTAGATGGCCTGTTCCTTGACGATCTCGCGGATCGAACCGGCGCAACCCATCAGCGCTCCGCCGATGATCAGCAACACCAATAACTGGGTGGGCTGTTTGGTTTGCTGAGTGATGGCGTCGGCGAGGGAGAGTCCGGCGTGGCCGGGGACGGCATACGTGAACAGGCTGAGCAGTAACGGGAGGGCGATTAGGAACAGGGTGTATTGGCGGTCGGCGGCGATGACGGCGAGGTAGCGGCGGCACAGGATGGTGAATTGGGCCAGGGGGCTTTGTTGGGCGAGACGTTTGGGTTTTGTGGAGGCGGTGGCGGGGGTGCGTTGGTGGTCGGGGTGGGGAGTGAAAGCGGCGTGCAGGGGGGAGTTGTTGTAGCGGGCGGTCCAGTCGGTGGTGGTGTCGTTTTCGAGAAGGATGAACAGGTCAGCGAAGTCGCTGCAGTTGAAGTAGGACAGGGCTTGTTGGGGTGGGCCGAAGTAGGCCAGACGTCCGCCAGGGGCAAGCACCAGCAGTCGGTCGCACATGTTGAGGTGGGCGATGTGGTGGGTGACGACCACGACCGAGCGGCCGTCGTCGGCCAGGGTGCGCAGGGTTTGCATAACCGATTTCTCGTAGCCAGGGTCCAGGCCGGAGGTGGGTTCGTCCAGGAACAGCAGGGAGGGTTTGGTCAGCAGTTCCAGGGCGACGCTGGTCCGTTTGCGTTGGCCGCCGGAGAGACTGTCGATGCGTTGGTCGGCTTGGGTGCTCAGGCCCAGTTCGTTCAGGACTTCTTCGATGCGGTGTTGGCGTTCGGTGGCGGTGACGTCGTGCGGAAAGCGCAGTCGGGCAGCATAGTTCAGGGCGCGTCGTACGGTCAGGGGCGTGTGCAGGATGTCGTCCTGGGGGACGAAGCCGATGCGGTGGCGTAGTTCGTCGTAGTTGTCGTAGAGGTCGCGTTCGTCGTAGCGCACGGTGCCGGTGGTGGCGGGGCGGAATCCGGTCAGGGCGCCCAGCAGGGTGGATTTGCCGGCGCCGCTGGGTCCCACGACGGCCAGCAGGCTGCGTTGGGGCAGCACGAAGTTGATGTCGTCGAGCAGGACTTTATCTTTGGTTTGCACGCGCACATTGGCGGCTTCATAGGAGATGTCGCCGGTGTCGACGTATTCGACGAGGCGTTCTCCGGACAGGTGTAGTAGTTGGTGGCCGATGCCGACGATGTCTTGGGGTCCGATGACCGCGCGGGTGATGCGGTTGCCGTTGACGTAGGTGCCGTTGGCGCTGTGGTTGTCGAGCAGTTCCCATTGGGTCCCCGAACGCCGTAGCAGGGCGTGTCGGCGCGAGACCAGCAGATCGTTGAGGACCACCGTGTTCTCCGGGGCACGCCCAATGCTGACCACTACCGCATCGATGGCGTGCACCGCCGTCGGAGCGCGAGTCACCGACGTTTGACCCACCGACGAAGACGCCCCGGTCACCGCGGGTGGCGGGATCGGTATTTCCGTCGTCTTCGACGGCGGGACGGTGATCTCCGCTGTCTTTGCCTGCGGGACAGGCATTTCCGTCGTCTTCGCAGGTGTAATCGGGAGCTCTGTCGTCTTTGCCTGCTGGACCGGCAGCGCAACGACGCTGGTGGTTGCCTCGCCGATGGGTGTCGGCGATTGCGGGCTATCGGGCGCGGCGGTGCGTACCGGCTGCAATTCGAGTATCTGCCCGGAAGTCACCGAACCCAGCAGGACCGAGACCGGCTGGGAGATCGTCAACCGCTCGACCCGCTGTCCCTCGCAAAACATCCCGTTACTGCTGCGGTTGATCAGCACCCAACCCGCGGCCGTGGGCTCCAAGATCGCGTGCACCCGCGAGATCCGCGGATTCTCCAGCCGGATGTCAACCTCACTGGAACGGCCCACGGTCCAGACCCGATTCGCCGTGGTACGCCAAGTCCGACCGCCCCCGCGCACCTCTAGCTGCGCAGGTTCTCCCACCGCCGTCCCCACCGTGTTGTCCATCTGAAGCCTCCGGTATGCCTGCCAAGCTGCCCCGAATCATTTCACGAGTGCGAAGCCCACCACTTGTACAGCTGATCCAGGTTGGGTCCTTGCGGCGCCCCCGCGATGAGCCCGAAGACCAGGGTTTGTTCATTACTCCACATCACCTGGGGATCGGCCCCCTTGTAGACGCCGCAGGCGACTTGGCCGAGGACGGTCTTCGGATCCTGGGTGTGCCACCACAGGCCCGGTGACGCCTTTCCGCCGGGGCAGCTCTGGACTGCGACGGTTCCGGTGAATCCGGTGAAGTTCTCCTTCAGCGCTGCGACGTCCGCGTACAGCCCGTACGTCGACACTCTGGGTCCATTGGTCTCGCTGTTTTGCCCGCACGTCACCGAAACCACGGCGCCTGGCATGGGGGGGTTGGAAGCTTTGCAGGATCCGGTCGGGTAGCCCGTGGGCAGCATGCTGATCAGTCGTGCCACCGCAGCCGGAGGTGAGCTCGACGACGGCGGCAGTGTCGTCGTCCGCGTGGTGGTGGGCGCGGTGGTTCTGGTCGTGGATCGAGTCGTGGTGGTTCCGCCGCCGCCGGCTCGTGGGTCGTCGTCGGTGTTGGTGGCCGCCCAGATGCCGATGGCGGTGATCACGACGACAAGGACGACGGCGGCGATCGCGGCGACGACCGCCCAGGGATTGCGGCCGCGCGCGGGGAAGGGGTGCCACGGCATCGGGCCGGTGAATGGTTGCGGTGGGGGTGGGCCAGGTGGCATTCGGCCGCCCCAGGTCGGCGGCGGGGCGACATGGGCGTGGATGGGCCCGCTCGGCGGGGCGATAGGCCCACTGCCGGGACGCCATGGCTGGTTACCGGGGTGTCCGAAAGGAGCCGCAGGCGACTGTTGCCGGATCGGTCCGGACGGCTGCATAGGGGGTGGGGGCGGCCCGGGATGGCTGGTCGGGAGCGGCTGTGGCGCGGGGCGGTGCCGGATCGTTTGGGACTCGGCGAACTGGGCCGGCAGCGCCGTTTCCTGACTGCGGCGCACGATGTCGTCAACCTGGCTCTGGTCGGGGTCGCTCAGCGCTTCCTGCGCGGCCCGCGCCAGATCGCCGGCGCTGGCGTAGCGGTCGGCCGGCCGCTTGGCCATGCCACAGGCGATTACTGCGTCCAGGGCCCTGGGAATGCCCGGACCCGCTGCGCTTGGCCTAGGGATGGGATTCATCATATGGGCGCTGATCAAGACACCGGCGTTGTCAGACGGGTAGGGCGCGGCACCGGTCAGACACTCGTACAGCACGCAGGCCAGCGCATAGATATCGGCACGAAAGGTCACCTCGTCATTGGTGAACCGTTCGGGTGCCATGTATTTCCAGGTCCCCACCGCGGTTCCCAGCTGGGTGATTTTGTCATCGGTGGTGGCGCTGGCGATGCCGAAGTCGACCAGGTAGGCGAAGTCGTCGCGGGTGACCAGAATGTTGGGCGGCTTGACGTCGCGGTGCATTATCCCCGCGGCGTGGGCAGCGTCCAGGGCCGTGGCTATTTGGGCGATGATGGCTACGGCACGAAGGGGTGTCAGCGGGCCGTAGCGGGTGAGCAGGTTGTCGAGGTCGGTGCCTTCAATGAGGCGCATCTCGAGGAACATCACCCCGTCGACTTCGCCGTAGTCGTGAATCGGCACCACATGCGGTTCCTGCAAGCGGCCGGCGATGCGGGCCTCGCGCTTCATCCGCTCCCGGAACACCGGATCCTTGCTCACGGTTTCCGACATCAGCTTGACGGCGACAGTCCAGCCTTTGACGGCGTGTTCGGCCTCGTAGACTTCGCCCATGCCGCCCCGGCCAAGCAAGCGTTTGAGGTGGTAGGGCCCGAACGAGGACCCCACACGCGAGTCCGACGCCTCGCTCATCGCTCCTCCCAACCGACCGCCGCAATCGCGCCGACATCATCAACAACCGCGGCACTGCCCGGGTCCGCGCAATCTTGGATTCGGCCGCTCGCTTGGCTGACCTGCCGTTGCCACGTCCAGCAGATTGGCGGGTCAGACCTCAACAGACGGACGATGCAATGCCATGCCGCCGCCGCGACCCAATACGATTGCCTCGCTTAGGCATTGGCGCAGTCTCGTGCCAAACCGTCGTTACTCGACGAGTTCAATCAGCCGTACTTTGCCCACCAGGTGTGCAAGTCGTCGATAGTGGCGGGATCCCCGAAGACATCACTGAGCACGAGCTTGGACTCGTTGCTCCAGATCAGGTTCGGGTGGTTCTTGTATGTGCCACAGGCGAGCATCCCTGCAACCACCGTCGGGTCCCGCTCGTAGTGCCAAGTGAGCGGGGAGGCGCCCTCTCCAGGACAGTTGGTCAACTGCACCGCGGCGATGTCGTCGGTGAAGGCCGACTTCAGCGTGTCGATGCTCGGAAACAGCCCGTAGATCGCGCGACTCGGGCCACCTTCGTTGGTGTTCTGCTGGCAGTCGAGCATGGCAATCGTGTTCACCCAGACGCTGCCTGACTTCGGCGTCGTCGGACTGCACGCTCCAGCCGCGTACCCCTTCGGCAGCATCGCCATCAGCTTGCTCTGCGGGGTGCCGGCCGGGGTGGAGGACGCCTGTGAAGTCTTCGTGGTGGTGTTGGGGTTGGACGTGGTGCTGCTGACCGGCGTGGTGGTGCCATCCCCGGCGACATCGTTGTCGTCACGTTTGGTGGCGAACCAGATTCCGATCCCGGCAACCACCAGAACAACCACGACCGCGGCGGCGGCCGCCAC
>JAVROZ010000316.1:0-8216 GCA_032162485.1 Mycobacterium sp. | reverse complement strand
GTTCACCCACGAAGCGCTGCTCGGCGGCGAAGGCGCCGGCGTGGTCGTCGAGGTCGGTCCCGGAGTCACCGAATTCGCGGTAGGTGACTCCGTTTACGGGTTCTTCCCGGACGGCAGCGGAACCGTGGTTCCCGGTGACATCCGGTTGTTGTTGCCGATGCCGTCGAACTGGACATACGCCGAAGCCGCGGCCATATCCGCAGTGTTCACCACCGCCTGGTTCGCCTTCGTCCACTTGGCGGATGCCAAGCCGGGGCAACGGGTGTTGGTGCATGCCGCGGCGGGCGGTGTAGGAATGGCAGCCACTCAGCTGGCCCGGCACCTGGGCTTGGAGGTGTTCGCCACGGCCAGCAAGGGAAAGTGGGACACCCTGCGGGCCATGGGGTTTGACGAGGACCATATCTCCGACTCGCGCAGCCTAGAATTCGAGGATAAATTCCGTGCCGTCACCGGCAGGAACGGCATGTCCGCCGGGATGGACATCGTGCTGGACTCGTTGGCCGGTGAATTCGTCGACGCCTCACTTCGTTTGGTTGCGCCCGGCGGCGTCTTCCTGGAGATGGGCAAGATGGACATCCGCGACCCCGGCGTGATCGCCCAGGAATACCCGGGCGTGCGGTACCGGGCCTTCGATCTATTCGAGCCCGGCCGGCCGCGGATGCACCAGTACATGCTCGACCTCGCCGAACTCTTCGACGCCGGTGTGTTGCGTCCGCTGCCCGTGACGACGTTCGACGTTCGGCGGGCGCCGGCGGCATTGCGCTACCTCAGTCAGGCGCGCCACACCGGCAAGGTCGTCCTGACGCTGCCGGACGCATGGGCGCATGGCACCGTCCTGATCACCGGCGGTACCGGCATGGCGGGGTCGGCGCTGGCGCGACACGTGGTCACTCGGCATGGGGTGCAAGATCTGGTTCTGCTCAGCCGGCGGGGTCCTGACGCGCCGGGCGCCGCGGAGTTGACGGCCGAACTCGAGGCCGCGGGTGCGCAGGTGCAGGTGGTTGGTTGCGACGCCTCCGATCGACCGGCGCTGGCAAAAGTGGTCGCCGACATACCGGTGCAGCGGCCGCTGTCGGCGGTCATTCATGCCGCCGGGGTACTCGACGACGCGGTCGTGACGTCTCTGACACCCGAGCGGGTGGACGCGGCGTTGCGGGCCAAGGTCGACGCGGCCTGGCACCTGCACGAGCTGACGCGCGACTCGAATGTGTCTGCATTCGTGATGTTTTCGTCGATGGCCGGACTGGTCGGCTCCTCGGGGCAGGCGAATTATTCGGCAGCCAATTGCTTCCTCGACGGGTTGGCAGCGCATCGCCGGGCCAATGGCCTGCCGGCGATGTCGTTGGGCTGGGGGTTGTGGGAAACGGCCAGCGCCATGACCGGCGGGCTGGACTCCGCCGGCCTGGCCCGGCTGGGCCGCGAAGGGGTCCTGGCGCTGTCCTCGCAGGAGGCGCTGGACCTGTTCGACACCGCGCTTATCGTCGACGAGCCCTTCCTGGCGCCTGCCCGCATCGACTTGTCCGCGTTGCGGGCGCACGCGGTGGCGGTGCCGCCGATGTTCCGTGACCTGGTCAACGCGCCCACCCGCCGCCAGGTCGACGATTCACTGGCCGCGGCGAAGTCGAAATCGGCGCTTGCGCACCGGTTGCACGGACTGCCCGAACCGGAACAGCGCGCCGTCCTGTTGGACCTGGTGCGTTCCCACATCGCCACCGTCCTCGGCAACATTGCGCCTGAGGCTATCGATGCCGACAAGGCCTTTCAGGAGTTGGGCTTTGACTCGCTGACCGCGGTCGAAATGCGTAACCGGCTCAAATCGGCGACCGGGCTCTCGCTTTCACCGACCCTCATCTTCGACTATCCGACGCCCAACGGTCTGGCCGAGTACATGCGCACCGAATTGGCCGGGCTGCCACAGGAGATCAAGCACGCACCCGCCGTGCGCGCCACGGGCGATGACGCCATCGCGATCGTCGGGATGTCGTGCCGCTACCCCGGCGGGGTTGATTCTCCCGAAGCCCTGTGGGACATGCTCATTGAGGGCCGCGACGTGTTGTCGGATTTTCCGACCGATCGCGGCTGGGACTTGGCCGGGCTGTACAACCGGGATCCCGACGTCGTGGGCACCTGCTACACCCGCACCGGCGGCTTCGTGGACGGCGTCGCCGACTTCGATCCCGCGTTCTTCGGGATCGCCCCCAGCGAAGCGTTGGCGATGGACCCACAGCAGCGCCTGTATCTCGAATTATCCTGGGAAGCGTTGGAAAGAGCGGGGATTGAGCCGGGCAGCTTGCGGGGCAGCGCGACGGGCGTGTTCGCCGGGGTATACACGCAGGGCTACGGCATCGGCGCCGCACAGACCGCAGAGGGTTTCCGGTTGACCGGACAGTCTTCGAGTGTCGCCTCGGGCCGAGTGGCCTACGTGCTGGGTCTGGAAGGCCCAGCGGTGTCGGTGGATACGGCGTGTTCGTCGTCGTTGGTGGCGTTGCACATGGCCGTGCAGTCGCTGCGGTCGGGGGAGAGTGACCACGCGTTGGCCGGCGGTGTCACCGTCAACGCCACCCCCGATATCTTCGTCGAGTTCAGTCGCATGCGCGGGCTGTCACCCGACGGGCGCTGCAAGGCGTTCGCCGGGGCAGCCGACGGCACCGGGTTCGCCGAGGGCGGCGGAATGCTGGTGGTGGAGCGGCTTTCGGATGCGCAGCGGTTGGGGCACCCGGTGTTGGCGGTGGTGAGCGGTTCGGCGATCAACCAGGACGGCGCCTCCAACGGGTTGACGGCGCCCAATGGTCCCTCGCAGCAGCGGGTGGTGCGGGCGGCGCTGGCCAATGCCGGGCTGTCGGCGGCGGACGTGGATGTGGTCGAGGGCCACGGCACCGGGACCATGCTGGGCGATCCCATCGAGGCTCAGGCGCTACTGGCCACCTACGGCCAGGGCCGCACCCAACCGCTGTGGTTGGGATCGATCAAGTCGAACATGGGTCACACCCAGGCCGCCGCCGGCGTCGCGGGTGTGATCAAGATGGTGCAGGCGATGCGCCACGAGGTGCTGCCGGCCACCCTGCATGTCGACGCACCGAGTCCGCACGTGGACTGGTCCACCGGGTCGGTCTCGCTGTTGACCGAATCGCAGCCCTGGAAGGCCTCGTCGGCGCACACCCGGCGGGCAGGGGTGTCGTCGTTCGGAATCAGTGGCACCAACGCGCACGTGATCATCGAATCGGTGCCGGCGGCCTCGCAAGCGGCCGAGGCGGCAGGGCCCGCATCAAACCCCGCTTTGAGGCCCGCAACAGTGCCGTGGGTGATCTCGGCCAAGACGGCGTCGGCGTTGCAGGCACAGGCGACACAGTTGGCCGAATTCGTCGGTGGTAACGACGAACTCGACAATATCGATATCGGCTCCGCGTTGGCCGGTCGTTCGTCCTTCGAGCATCGGGCCGTGGTCGTCGCCGGCGACCGGGAGCGGTTACTGGGCGGCCTGGCGGAGTTGGCCTCCGGCGGGGACCTCGGTGGGGTTATTCGCGGTGTCGCCCAGCCTTCCGGCAAGACCGTCTTCGTCTTCCCCGGCCAGGGTGCCCAGTTGTTGGGCATGGGAATGGGATTACACGCGACCTATCCGGTGTTCGCCGAGGCGTTCAATACCGTCGTCGCCGAATTGGACCGTCACCTGCTGCGTCCGCTCCGTGAGGTGATGTGGGGTCACGACGAAAACCTGTTGAACATCACGGAATTCGCACAGCCGGCGCTGTTCGCCGTCGAGGTCGCGTTGTTCCGACTGCTGGAGTCTTGGTCTGTGCAACCGGACTTCGTGATGGGGCATTCCGTCGGTGAACTGTCCGCAGCGCATGTCGCCGGCGTGCTGTCGCTGGAGAATGCCGCGGTCCTGGTCGCTGCCCGTGGCCGGTTCATGCAGCGGCTGGCGGCCGGCGGCGCGATGATCGCGGTGCAGGCCACCGAGGAGGAACTTCGACCGCAGCTGGGACCCGAAGTCAGTATCGCTGCGGTCAACGGCCCGGCGTCAGTGGTGATCTCAGGTGCCGAGGATGCTGTGCTCGCCGTCGCCGACCGCCTCCGCGCCGACGGCCGACGGGTACACCAACTCGCCGTGTCGCACGCATTCCACTCAGCGCTGATGGACCCGATGATCGACGAGTTCGGCGCGGTCGCGGCCGGACTGCCGATCGGGCCACCCACCATTCCGATCATTTCGAACTTGACCGGCCAACCCGCTGGCGACGATTTCGGTTCCGCGGCCTACTGGAAGCGTCATGTCCGGGAGGCGGTGCGGTTCGCCGACAGCATCCGATTCGCCCAATCCGCCGGCGCCACCCGCTTTTTCGAAGTCGGCCCGAGCGGGGGTTTGACGGCCTCGATCGAGGAGACGCTGCCCGATGTTCCCGTCACCACCATCTCAGCGCTGCGCAAGGACCGGCCCGAGCCGCTCACGCTGACCAATGCGCTGGCTCAGGCCTTCGTCTCGGGCGCGCACGTGCAGTGGCGGGCCTTGCTGGGACCGGCGAACTTCATCGAACTGCCGACGTATGCCTTTGAGCGACGCAGGTTCTGGCTGTCCAACGACGGCGCCGCCGTCGACGCTGCCGGTCTGGGTTTGGCGGCAAGCGAACACGCGCTGCTGGGCGCTGTCGTCGACCTGCCGTCCTCGGGGGGTGTGGTGTTGACCGGTCGCTTGTCCGGGGCGACGCACGCCTGGTTGAGAGACCACGCCGTGGGTGGCGTGGTGATCTTCCCGGGCGCAGGTTTTGTGGAGCTGGCGATCCGCGCCGGCGATGAGGTCGGCTGCTCGGTGGTCGACGAACTTACATTGGCGGCGCCGCTGATCTTGCCGGAGACCGGGTCGGTGGCCGTGCAGGTGGTCGTCGATGCCGCCGATGAGTCCGGTTCCCGTGGCGTGTCGGTCTTTTCACGAGCCGTGAAGGCCGAAGCCGGATCGGGATGGCAGCTGCACGCTGAGGGGTCGGTGAGTTCGGCAGCCGTGCAGCCCGGTGCGGACCTATCGCAGTGGCCGCCGGTCGGCGCGACTCCGGTGGAGGTGGCCGGCACCTATGAGCGGTTGGCGGAGCGCGGGTACGGATACGGCCCGGCCTTCCAGGGACTGACCGCAATGTGGCGCCGCGGTGACGACCTGTTTGCCGAGGTGGCACTGCCGGCGACGGCGGGGTTGTCGCCGGCCGGCTTCGGTGTGCATCCGGTCGTGTTGGACGCCGCGTTGCACGCGATCATCGTGGGCGCCCGGGGTGACCTGGACCGCGCCGATGGGGTGCTGGTGCCGTTCGCGTGGCAGGGAGTTACGTTGCATGCCGCCGGGGCTTCGGCGGTGCGGGCCCGCATCACACCGACCGGGCCGTCGTCGGTGTCGGTGGAGTTGACGGACGCACTCGGGATGCCGGTGTTATCGGTCGCATCGATGGTGGCCCGGCCGGTGACCGAGCAGCAACTGAGGGCCGCCCTGTCCGGTTCGAGTGGCGACCGGCTCTTCGACGTGACTTGGTCGCCGGTGTCGCCTGCGCTGACCGGTGGCACTCCGCCCTACCAGGTGTTCGAGTCGGAACCTGTTGCCGGAGATGTCTTGGCGGGCGTGTACACGGCGACGCATCGGGCGCTGCGTGCCATCCAGACCTGGTTGGGCGAGCACGACTCCGGGGTGCTGGTGGTGGCGACCCAGGGCGCGGTGTCGGCGCCCGGTGAGGACATCACCGATCTGGGCGGCGCGGCGGTGTGGGGCCTGGTGCGCTCGGCACAGACCGAGCATCCCGGCCGGATCGTCTTGGTGGACACGGACGTGCCGATCGCCGACGAGGAGGCCGCAGCGGTTCTGGCGGTCGGCGAGCCACAGGTGTTGTTGCGCAACGGCACAACTCACATCGCGCGAGTGCACGGCAGTCGCGCGGTACGCGGGCTGTTGGTGCCCCCGGGTGACCTTCCGTGGCGATTGAGCATGAGTAGTGCGGGCACCTTCGAAAACCTGCGCATGGAGCCCATTCCCGATGCGGACGCACCGTTGCCGCCGGGCCACGTACGCATTGCGACCAGCGCAATGGCCGCCAACTTCCGCGACGTCATGATCGCGCTGGGGCTCTATCCCGACGAAAATGCGGCCATGGGTGTCGAGGCTTCGGGCGCGGTGGTGCAAACAGGCTCCGGTGCAAGTCGTTTCGCGGTGGGCGACCGGGTTACCGGCCTGTTCCCGGAAGGCACCGGCGGCATCGCAACCACCGACGAGCGGTTGCTGATCAAGATTCCGACGGGTTGGTCTGACTCCGATGCCGCCACGGCCCCAGTCGTTTTCGCGACAGCCTACTACGCGGTGACGGTCCTGGCCGATGTTAAGCCCGGGCACCGGCTTTTGGTGCACGCGGCCACCGGCGGCGTGGGGATGGCCGCCGTGCAACTGGCCCGGCATCTAGGTCTGGAGGTGTTCGCTACCGCCAGCAAGGGAAAGTGGGACACCCTGCGGGCCATGGGATTCGACGACGACCACATCGGCGACTCGCGCAGCCTGGAGTTCGAGGACAAGTTCCGTGCCGTCACCGGCCGGACAGGTGTGGCCGGAATGGACGTCGTCCTGGACTCGCTGTCCGGTGATTTCGTCGACGCCACGCTGCGTCTGGTCGCGCCGGGTGGGGTGTTCATGGAGATCGGTAAGACCGACATCCGCGATGCGGGGGACGACGCGGAAAACCATGCCGGTGTGCGCTACCGCGCCTTCGACTAGTTCGAAGCCGGACCCGACCATCTCCAGCGGATGCTCGCCGACTTGTCGGAACTCTTCGACGCCCAGGTGCTGCGACCATTGCCTGTCACGACGTTTGACGTGCGACGGGCCGCGGCGGCGCTGCGCTACCTGAGCCAGGCGCGTCACGTCGGCAAGGTCGTCATGACCGTGCCGTTTGCCTCCGACGTCGGTGCCCTGGGCGGTGGCACCGTCCTGATCACCGGGGGCACCGGCATGGCGGGTTCGGCCGTGGCCCGGCACGTGGTGACCCGACACGGGGTGCGCCACATCATTCTGGTGAGTCGTCGTGGTCCGGATGCGCCGGGCGCAAACGAGTTGGCCGCGGAGTTGATCGAAGCCGGCGCACGGGTGCAGATGGTGGCCTGTGACGCCGCCGATCGGGAGGCATTGGCCAAGGTGATCGCCGGCATACCGGTGCAGCATCCGTTGACGGCGGTGTTCCACGCGGCGGGAACACTGGACGACGCGGTGGTGACATCGTTGACCCCGGAGCGGGTTGACGCGGCGATGCGGGCCAAGGTGGATACGGCCTGGAACCTGCACGAGTTGACCCGTGAACTGAAAGTGTCAGCGTTCGTGATGTTTTCGTCGATCGCCGGGTTGGCAGGTGCCTCGGGCCAGGCCAACTATGCCGCAGGCAACTCGTTCCTGGACGCCCTTGCCGCGCACCGCAAGGCGCACGGTCTGCCGGCGATCTCCCTTGGCTGGGGGCTATGGGATCAGGCCAGCAACATGACCGGCGGGCTGGGGGAGGCCGACCTCGCCCGGTTCGCCCGCGACGGGATCGTCGCGATGTCCTCGCAGGAAGCGCTGGAACTGCTCGACACCGCAATGATTGTCGACGACTCGTTCCTGCTGCCTGCCCACATCGACCTGGTTGCGCTGCGGGCCAAGTTCGACGCCGGCACGTTGCCGCCGATGTTCGTGGACCTGATCAACGCACCAGCCCGACGCCAGGTGGACGACTCGCTGGCCGCCGCGAAATCGAAATCGGCACTGCTGCAACGGTTGGATGGTCTACCCGAGGACGAGCAGCACGCCATCCTGTTGGATCTGGTCCGCTCCCACATCGCCACGGTGCTGGGCAACACCACCCCCGAGGCCATCGATCCCGACCGGGCGTTCCAGGAGTTAGGTTTCGACTCACTGACGGCGGTCGAGATGCGCAACCGGCTCAAAGCGGCGACGGGACTGCCGCTTTCACCGACGCTCATCTTCGACTACCCGAACTCGGCGGCGCTGGCCGGCTACTTCCACCAGGAGCTCGTGGGCGGCGAGCGCCAGGACGCACAGCCTGCGGCGCCCGGTGAAGAGGAGCTACGACGCGTCGTGGCGTCCATCCCGGTAAAGCGGCTGCGGCAGGCAGGAGTGCTGGATCTGTTGCTGGGATTGGCCAATGACACCGACACTGACCTGCCTGGAGCTCAGGCGGCGGCTCACGGCGAGTCCACCGAGAAAGACA
>JAVROZ010000315.1:0-2806 GCA_032162485.1 Mycobacterium sp. | reverse complement strand
CCCGGCCAAGACCTGGGAGCACGGCAGGTACAGCGCTCCATACCTGCGCGACTCACTGCTGGCGGCGGGAGCGCTCTGCGAGACGCTGGAAACCGCTACCGACTGGTCCAACATCGCCGCCCTGAAGGCCGCCGTTACCGAGGCGCTGACCACTTCCCTCGGCGAATCGGGCACACCGGCACTGGTGATGTGCCACGTGTCGCACATCTATCCGACCGGCGCATCCCTGTACTTCACCGTGGTCGCCGGCCAGCGCGGCAATCCGCTCGAACAGTGGTGGGCGGCCAAGAAAGCCGCGTGCGACGCGATCATCGCCACCGGCGGAACCATCACCCACCACCACGCGGTCGGCGCCGACCACCGGGCCTGGATGCGCGACGAGGTCGGCGATCTGGGTGTGCAGGTGTTGCGTGCGGTCAAGGCCACTCTGGACCCAGCCGGAATCCTCAATCCCGGCAAGCTGATTCCGTGACTCGAGAAAATCCGACTGTTGGCAAGTTGGGCCAACGCGAGATCAGTAAGGTAACCGCGCTGACCAACCCGTTGTCGGGGCACGGGGCCGCGATCGAGGCGGCGCAGCGAGCGATCGCCCGGCTGCACCACAGGGGCGTGGAAGTCATCGAGATCGTCGGTGAAAACGCCGAGGACGCACGCTATCTGCTCGCCGCGGCAGTCGAAAAGGGTACCGACGCAGTGGTAGTCACCGGCGGCGACGGCGTCATCACCAATGCACTTCAGGTGTTGGCGGGTACCGATGTACCGCTGGGAATCATCCCGGCTGGCACCGGTAACGACCATGCCCGCGAATTCGGAATTCCCACAAAGGATCCCGAGGCCGCCGCGGACGTCGTCGTGAACGGATGGACGGAAACCATTGACCTGGGCCGGATCCGCGACCAAAGCGGGGGCAGCAAGTGGTTCGGCACCGTGGCGGCAACCGGATTCGATTCGCTGGTGACCGATCGGGCCAACCGAATGACCTGGCCGCACGGGCGGTTGCGGTACTACATCGCGATGCTGGCCGAACTTTCGCAGCTGCGATTGCTGCCGTTCCGGTTGGTGCTCGACGGAAAGCAGGAGATCGAAACCGATCTCACGATGACCGCGTTCGGCAATACCCGCAGCTACGGCGGCGGGATGCTGATCTGTCCCAATGCCGACCCGTCGGACGGTCTGCTCGATCTCACCATGGTCAAGTCGGAATCCCGGACCAAGTTGATCCGCTTCTTCCCCACCGCGATCAAGGGCACCCACGTCGAACTCGACGCGGTGACCACCGCGCGGGCCAAGACCATCGAAGTCGAATGCCCCGGGATCAACGTCTACGCCGACGGCGACTTCGCCTGTCCGCTACCGGCCGAGATCTCGGCGGTGCCGGCGGCACTGCAGGTGCTGCGGCCAAACCGCGTGTAACGGCCCAACCGCATGTAACGACGACGTCGCCGAATCCGACATCACTTCCACACCCGCTAATCGGGAGGAAACATGTCGGGATTTCGTATCGGCGGGTTGGCAGCGTCGGTCGCACTGAGCGCGTCGCTGTGCCTGGCGCCGGTGGCTTCAGCGGGTGAAGTCGCGTCATGGAATGGTGAGTACGTCATGGTGCTCTCCACCAACGCGAAGTCCGGCACCAGCATCGCCGCCAGTCAAAACGAATTCGCCCACCGAACCAGCGTCACCCTCACTTCGAGCTGCACGGCGGGCGTCTGCATCGCTACGGTCAACAACCCTCCGCCGCCCAAGAACGAATCCATGCCGCACACAGTCGAATTCACCTGGAACGGTGCTCAGTGGGTGCGCGAGATGACCTGGCAGTGGGACTGCCTGCTACCCGACGGCACCGTCGAATACGCCCCAGCGAAATCGATCACGGTCTACACACCGGGGCAGTACGGAATCCTCACCGGCGTCTTCCACACCGATATTTCCAGCGGCGCGTGCAAGGGCAACGTCGACATGCCGGTATCGGCGAAACCGGTGTCCGTCCCGGTCAGTTAGCCCACGCCTTAGCCCACGCCGCGGTTCAACCAAGTGACCTCGCCGGCGTCGCCGCCGTCGCGATACGCCTCGAGCGCGTCATCCCACGCGGTTCCCAACACCGAATCCAGTTCGGCGGCAAGCGTGTCGGCGCCCTGAGCCATCATCCTGCGTAGCCGATTCTCCCCCACCATGATGTCGCCGTTGGCGCTCATCGCCCCACTCCACAGGCCAAGCTGCGGAGTGTGGCTGAAGCGATGGCCGTCGACACCGGGACTGGGATCCTCGGTGACTTCAAAACGCAGAACCGACCATGAGCGCAACGCGTTCGCCAACCGGGCACCCGTCCCGACGGGACCTACCCAATTGGTGACCGCGCGCAACTGCCCGGGCATGGCCGGCTGCGGAGTCCATACCAGATTTGCCTTGGACTGCAGGCACGACGACAACGCCCACTCAACATGTGGGCAAACCGCCGCTGGGGAGGCGTGGACGTACACCACACCCGCCGTCACGTCGGCGAACTGATTCGACGCACGCATTTGTTGCTCCTTCGGTTCCACGAGGGACGTCTTCCCCAACGACCTGGTGAACCCGACAAGCAGCATGCTTGCATTTCAGTTTTTGTGTCCTGCGTGTCTATTGTGCCTCGTGATACCCATGTTGCGCTAGTGTGCAGTTTCCTCAGATCTGACTCGGTCCGAAATCGCCGGCCACAGTTCCAGCGCCCAGTCGCCGAAATCGCGGTCCGTGAGGACCACTAGCGCCAGGTCCACTTCGGGATCTGCCCAGATAAACCCCCCTGATTGCCCGAAGTGGCCGTAGGTCC
>JAVROZ010000314.1:0-4366 GCA_032162485.1 Mycobacterium sp. | reverse complement strand
GATCCGCGGCGATTACGCGGACGGTGTTCCGTTGCAGATCGCCGACGGCTACCACCGGGTGTGCGCCAGCTATCACACCGACGAGAACACCGACATTCCGGTAGTTCTTGTGTAGTCACACGTCCCTTGGACGTCGCTTGTTAGTGCTGTGGTGAAGTGTCAGTGTGATCGAAATCCAAGAAGTGGGCCCGGTGCGAGTGTTGACCCTGTCGTCGGGGCGGGTGAATGCGCTGGACGTCGAATTTCTTGACGAGCTCACCGACGCCGTGCGGGAGCAGGAGCGATCCGGTGGTGGCGCTCTGGTCATCACCGGCGCGGGACGGGTGTTCTCCGCAGGCGTCGAACTCAACAGCGTGGTCGAGGGCGGAGCGGCATATACCGACCTGTTGGTGCCGGCGCTGTCCCATGCGTTCGAAGCGGTCTTCAGTTACCCAGGACCGACGGTGGCCGCGATCAACGGTGCCGCGATAGCCGGCGGGTGCGTGTTGGCCTGCGCCTGCGATCGGCGGCTGGCCAGCCCCGCCGCGCAGATCGGGGCCGCGGAGGTCCGGGTCGGTGTGGCCTTTCCGGTCGCCGCACTCGAAGTCATGCGGCATGCGTGCGGTGATCGAGCTGAGGAAGTTTTACTTGGCGGTCGAAACTACAAAGGCGATGACGCCGTCGCGAGGGGACTTGCTCATCGCGTAGTAGACGAAGATCTGCTGGATGCGGCCGTGGCCGAGGCGTCCGACCTCAGCAGCATTCCGGCGCGGGCCTACAGCCACACGAAGAGTCAGCTGCGGGCTCCCGCGTTGGCTCGAATCAAGGCTGGCGGCGATACAGATCGTGAAGTGCGCCAGGTGTGGGGTTCAGAGCAGACTCAGCAGGGCATTGCCGATTACGTCGAGCGTTTGCGGCGCCGCTGAGAGTTACTCATCGACCGCGACCCCGCCGCGGGTGCGCCTGCGGCGATGCGAGGTCTTGCCGGTGGGGCGACGGTTGCGCAGCCTTGCGGATGCGGGTGCTTCGACGGTTTCGGCGGAAGCTTCGTCGACCTCTTCCTTGACCTCTTCGTCGGTCGCCGGTTGGGTCTCGGGGCTGTCGGCTTTTTCGGAGCTGACCTTGGCGGGCGCCGCTACCGTTGTTGCGGCTTCAGTGTCGCTGGTGTCGCTGGCGTCGCCAACCTCGGCCTCGACGGTCTCGGCGTCGATGGTTGCTTTTTCTTCTTCGTCGGAGTCCGCGGCGTCTATGGCTTCGTCGGACTCGTCGGACTCGTCCGTTTCTTCGTCTTCTTCGTCGTCTTCGTCTTCTTCGAGGTCAGCCTCGTCGCTCTTGCCGCGCTTTCCGCGTCCGCGGACCTTCTTGGCTTTCTTGGGCTTGATCGGTTTCGGCGGTGGCGGTGGCAACTCTGCGACAAACGACAGGTAGAAGGCGAAGAATCCGAGCAACGCGATCGCGGCGGCGGCCCCGTAGATTGCGAACAACCACGGGCCGGCTTTATCCAGGCTGAACCAGATTTCGCTGATGGAGGTGCCGATGATCAGCACCCCGGCCAGCACGTGGGCCACGATCGACCAGGTCCTGATCGAGAGCGCCAGTTGCGGGGTGCCGAGCTCCGGTTTGCGGGTGCGCAACAGGGTGAACACCACCGGCAAAGCGGCCAGGCCGATCAGCGCGCCGGTGACGATCCGCAGCCCGATCCCGACCGCATGGGAGACGTCGCCCACCATTTCGGGCCACCGGGGCAATGCGAAATAGAAGAAGAGGACGCCGGCGCCAATTGAAAATGACGCGTGCCACAGCATGGCGACCTTGCGTCCCATACCCCTCCTCAAGCTGGTGAACTCAAGCCGCCGCAAGGCGACAAGGTCCGATGTCGTCGCTGGTCACATGGCGGACCGTGCAGCGGAGGATGCGGGATTTGAACCCGCGAGGGCTATTAACCCAACCCGCGTTCCAGGCGAGCGCCATAGGCCACTAGGCGAATCCTCCGTGGTCATGGTAGCGGCTGAACCGCGTCGGGTGTCCTGCGGTCGCCGCCGAGTCGCCGAATCCAGGTACTACACTCGCCGATGGACCCCGCGCGGCGTCTATCCTGTGAACTCCCCCAGGGCCGGAAGGCAGCAAGGGTCAATGGGCTCTGTCGGGTGCGCGGGGTCCCCTTCGTTCGGGGGACGCCGAACGGTCCGCAAGACCCCAATTTTACGGCGAAAGGGCCGCATGGTGGCGCTCGATTCCCTCAGCCCTGATGAGTTATCCGCGCAGCATGCGCTCCACGAGCAGGAGTATGCGGCGCTGCAGGCCAAGAATCTCTCGTTGGATCTGACTCGCGGGAAGCCGTCCCCAGAGCAGCTCGATCTGTCCAACCCGCTGTTGGCTCAGCCCGGCGACGTATTCCGCGATCCAGAGGGCACCGATACCCGCAACTATGGCGGCCTGCACGGTCTTCCTGGACTGCGAGCGATATTCGCCGAGCTGCTCGGCCTCCCGGTGCAAAACCTGATCGCGGGCAACAACGCGAGCCTGGAATTCATGCATGACGTCGTCGTCTTCTCGATGCTGCATGGTGGCGTGGACTCGCCCCGGCCATGGATAGAGGAGCAGGACGGCATTAAGTTCCTGTGCCCAGTGCCCGGCTACGACCGACACTTCGCCATTACCGAGACATTGGGCATCGAGATGATCCCCATCCCGATGCTCGAAGACGGTCCGGACGTCGACTTGATCGAGGAGCTCGTCGCGGTAGACCCCGCGATCAAGGGGATGTGGTCGGTGCCGGTGTTCGGCAACCCCACCGGGATCACCTACTCCTGGGAAACCGTCCGTCGCCTCGTTCAGATGCGGGCGGCGGCTACGGACTTCCGGCTGTTCTGGGACAACGCCTATGCGGTGCACACCCTGACGCATGACTTCACCCGTCAGGTTGACGTCCTCGGTCTGGCCACCAAGTCGGGCAACCCCAACCGGCCGTACATCTTCGCGTCCACGTCGAAAATCACCTTCGCCGGCGCCGGGGTCGCCTTCTTCGGCGGATCACTGGGCAACATCGCGTGGTACCTGCAGTACGCCGCGAAGAGATCGATCGGCCCAGACAAGGTCAACCAACTGCGGCACCTGCGTTTCTTCGGGGATGCCGACGGGGTACGCCTGCACATGCTGCGTCACCAGCAGATTCTGGCGCCGAAGTTTGCACTCGCAGCCGAGATTCTGGAGCAACGGCTGGGTGACTCCAAAATCGCCTCGTGGACCGAGCCCAAGGGCGGCTATTTCATCAGCCTTGACGTGCTGCCCGGCACCGCACGTCGGACCGTCGCGTTGGCCAAAGACGCCGGGATCGCGGTCACCGAAGCGGGCGCGTC
This sequence comes from Mycobacterium sp., assembly GCA_032162485.1. Lineage (GTDB taxonomy): Bacteria > Actinomycetota > Actinomycetes > Mycobacteriales > Mycobacteriaceae > Mycobacterium. The sequence goes on along the minus strand of JAVROZ010000314.1, from coordinate 1,028 downwards.
ATTCCCATACCGCAAGGATCCGAACGACACCAACATCCGGATCGCGCCGTCTTTCCCCTCGCTGCCGGACCTGCGCGACGCGGTCGACGGCCTGTCGACCTGTGCGCTGCTGGCGGCATCGGAGTCATTGCGCAACTCGGCTGCATCCGCGCCCACTGTGCACTGAGCCCGCGGCGGCACTTCGGAGCGCGCGCCGGTCTTTTCGGACGTCGAGTGTGCGCCCATGGCTTCGCGTGCGCGCTGGCGGCGGCGACACGTCGAAAATCCCGCCCTAAGTGCACAGTCAAAGCCCTGAACGCGCACTCGATGCTGGCGGGCGGACCTCCCCCGCAAGCGGGAGGTGCCCCCACTGGGGTCCGCATCGTCACCGGGCTGGATCGGATGGCCCGCCTCCTCCGCGGACCCTCTGGGGTCCGCATCGTCACCGGGCGTCGGTAGCCTGCTCACCGTGGCCCTCTACCGCAAGTATCGACCGGCAACCTTCGCCGAGGTGGTGGGGCAGGAGCACGTCACCGAACCGCTCTCCGTCGCATTGGAAGCAGGTCGGATCAACCATGCCTACCTGTTCTCCGGGCCGCGTGGCTGCGGAAAGACGTCGTCGGCGCGCATCCTGGCGCGCTCGCTGAACTGTGCGCTGGGCCCCACCGCCACACCTTGCGGTGAATGTGATTCCTGTGAGGCGTTGGCACCAAACGCTCCCGGCAGCATTGACGTCGTCGAACTCGATGCTGCCAGCCATGGCGGCGTTGACGACACCCGCGAGCTACGTGACCGCGCGTTTTACGCCCCGGCACAGTCGCGGTACCGGGTGTTCATCGTGGATGAAGCGCACATGGTGACCACCGCAGGGTTCAACGCCCTGCTCAAGATCGTCGAGGAACCGCCGGAACACCTCATTTTCATCTTTGCGACCCCCGAGCCGGAGAAAGTCCTGCCGACGATTCGGTCGCGCACCCATCACTATCCGTTTCGGCTGCTGCCGCCGCGCACCATGCGGGCGCTGATCGCCAGGATCTGTGAGCAGGAAG
>JAVROZ010000313.1:0-5653 GCA_032162485.1 Mycobacterium sp. | reverse complement strand
AGGTGACGACCCGCAGTTGCACGTCGTACCGGTCGGCGTATTCCGCGCAGCGCTGCACCACGTCCACCGATTGCGACGTAGCAGAGTAGGCACAGGTAAGCCGCGTCAAACCACCAGTGGCGGAGTGGTATCCGGGTGAGCTGATCGCTATCGGCACGGACGAGGAGTGCAGCAGCCAGTCGGCGGTGCTGCCGACGATCACCTGAGTGCGGCCGCCGCTGGGCAGCGACCCCAGCACCAGGATTCTGCCGCCGACCTCCTCGACCAATTCGATCAAGCCGCCCGCCACCGATCGGTGCGCGCGCTGGCGGAAGTTGATCTCGAGGCCCTCGGCCAAGGGAAACAGGTAGCGCTTGGCCTCTTTCGCCGATTCCTCCGCGAGATTTTCCGCCCAGTCTTCGTATTCGGCGTCAACGCGGGCCAGCGACGGGTTCAGCCAGGGTCGGGGCACGACGGTGGCCACCGTGAGCGAGGTCTGCAGTGTTCGGGCGGCGCCGATCCCCAGGTACAGCCCCGAGAGACCAACCTTGCCGGCACGGTAGCCCACAACAACGGTCACGGCGGGTCTTCATTGAGCGCGCTGCGGTGACGACCCCACAACAGGTAGTAGATCAGCGCCACCGTGATCCAGCCGCTGAACGCCAGCCAGGTGTACCAGTGCAAACTGAGCAGGATGTACCCGCACGCCAACACCGAAAGCGCCGGTGTCACAGGGTAACCCGGCACTCGGAAGGCGCGCTCCAGATCGGGTTCACGCACCCGCAGGATGATCACGCCGACCGACACCACGATGAAAGCGGTCAGCGTCCCGATGGACACCATGTCCGCGAGGCTGTCCAACGGCACCAACGCGGCAAACAAGGACGCGGCAATGGCGACGATCACCGTGTTATTCACCGGGGTCATGGTCCGCGGATTCACCGCCGCGAACCAGGCCGGCAGCAGCCCGTCGCGACCCATCGCGAACAGGATGCGGGTCATGCCGTACAGGGTGACCAGCGTGACCGTGAAGATCGAGATCACCGCGCCGGCCGCCAAGATCGTGCTGGCCCACCTGCTGTGCGTGACGTTGTCGAGGATGGTCGCCAGTCCGGCGTTTTCCTGCGTGGCGAAGTTCTGCCAAGGCTGGGTGCCCAGCGCAGCCACCGCGACGAGCACGTACACGCCGGTGACGATCACCAGAGCGGAGACCAGCGCGCGCGGCATGGTCGTCTGCGGATCTTTGACCTCGTCGCCTGCGGTCGACACCGCGTCCAGGCCGATGTAGGAGAAGAAGATCGTGCCCGCCGCCGACCCGATGCCGGCGACACCGAAGGGGGCGAAGTCCTTGAGGTTATCGGTGTCGAAGGCGGTGAACGCGATAACGACGAACATGGCGAGCACGCCGAGTTTGATCAGCACCATGATCGTGTTGACCTTCGCCGATTCGCTGGCTCCGCGGATCAGCAGCAGCGCGCACATCGCGATCAGAAAGACCGCCGGAAGATTCACCCAACCGCCGGGCGCCTTGTCCCACGGCGCCGCCGACAACGCGCGCGGCAACTCGAATCCGAATAGATTGTGCAGCAGATTGTTCAGATAGCCGCTCCAGCCGACCGCCACCGCGGCGGTGGCCACCCCGTACTCCAACAGCAGACAGGCCGCCACGACGATGGCGACGGCCTCGCCCAGGGTGGTGTAGGCATAGGAGTACGACGAACCCGAAACCGGCACAGCCGAAGCCAATTCGGCGTAGCAGAGGGCGGCGAGCCCGGCGGCGATGCCGGCGATGATGAACGAGACGATCACGCCGGGACCGGCTTCGGGCACTGCCTCGGACAACACGAAGAAGATCCCGGTGCCGATGGTGGATCCAACGCCGAACATGGTCAGCTGGAAGGTGCCGATACTTCGCTTGAGACCCGATGCGGCACCGTGCGCGACGGGAGCGCCACCGACCGGACGTCGGCGCAGCATTTGCTCTTTAAGGCTGATCGATGTGCCCGGCAACTGCGCCTCCCGTCGGTGGGTCAGCTAAGTATGAGCCTCCCGCAGCGCGGCGGCGACCTGTATTAATAACCAATCGATCTCCTTGGCTGTGGTCACCAGCGGCGGCGCGAACCGCAACGTCTGATCGTGGGTGTCCTTCACCAGAACGCCACGGTCGACTAGCCGTAGGCTGATCTCCTTCGCGGTGGCCAGCGCCGGGTCGATGTCGACACCGGCCCACAGGCCCAGCCCGCGCACCCGGACCACACCGTGGCCGACCAGCGCACCCAACCCCTCGTGCAGGTGTGTCCCCAACGCGGCGGAGCGGGACTGGAATTCCCCTCGTTCCAGCATGCCCACCACCGTGGTACCGATCGCGGCGGCCAGCGGGTTGCCACCGAATGTCGAGCCGTGTTCGCCGGGATGCAGCACCCCCAGAATGTCGCGGTCGGCGACCACCGCCGATAACGGAACCACTCCGCCGCCCAGCGCCTTGCCGAGCAGGTAGACGTCCGGAACCACGCCCCATCGGTCGCAGGCGAACGTGTAGCCCGTGCGGGCCAGCCCCGACTGAATCTCGTCGGCGATCATCAGCACGTTGTGCTCGCTGCACAGCGCCCGCACGGCGGGCAGGTAGTCGTCCGGCGGCACGACGATGCCCGCCTCACCCTGGATCGGCTCGAGCAACACCGCGACCGTGTCGTCGTCGATCGCTTCGGCCAGCGCGCCGGCGTCACCAAACGGCACTGACCGGAACCCCGGGGTGAACGGACCGAACCCGCCGCGCGCCACCGGGTCGGACGAGAAGCTGACGATGCTGATGGTGCGGCCGTGAAAGTTGTTGTCCGCCACGATGATGTTTGCGCGTCCCGCGGGGACGCCCTTCACGTCGGCGCCCCACTTGCGGGCCACCTTCAGACCGCTTTCGACGGCCTCGGCACCCGAGTTCATCGGCAACACCAGGTCTTTGCCGCACAGTTGCGCCAGTGCGGCGCAAAACGGTCCGAGGCGATCGGAATGGAAGGCGCGGCTGACCAGTGTGACCATGTCGAGTTGGGCGTGGGCCGTGGCGATGATCTCGGGGTGGCGATGGCCGAAGTTGACGGCCGAATAGGCAGCCAGGCAGTCGAGGTAACGACGTCCGTCGACATCAGTGATCCACGCACCCTCGGCGCTGGCCGCGACCACAGGTAGAGGTGAGTAGTTATGTGCTGCATGCTTTTCCACCAGCATGATGGCGGTCTCGGTCATATCCGCGAGGATTGTCACCGGTGCACCTCCAGCGTGCAGCACTTTACTGAGCCGCCGCCCTTGAGTAGCTCGGACAGATCAACGCCGATCGGCTGGAAGCCGGCGGTTCGCAACTGGGCGGCGAAACCCGTTGCGGCGGCAGGTAGCACGACATGCCGGCCGTCGGAGACGGCGTTGAGTCCAAACACATAGGCGTCGGCGGTGCCGACGACGATGGCGTGGGCGAATAACGCGCGCAATTGCGTTTGCGCCTCGGCGCTGAACGCCGGCGGGTAGTAGGCGATGGTGTGCTCGTCGAGGACAGCCAGCGCGGTATCGAGATGATAGAAGCGCGGGTCCACCAGCTCCAGGGAAACGACGGGCATCCGCAGCGCCGCCGCGATCTCGGCATGCGCGCGTTGGTCGGTGCGAAAGCCGTAGCCCGCCAACACCATATCGCCGACCATCAGCAGATCACCCTGGCCTTCGTTGACGTGACGGGTGGACACCGGCCGGTACCCGATCGAGGACATCCAGTGGGAATAGGCCTTTGACTCACCGGCACGCTCGGCGAACCGGAACCTGGCGACCACGGCGATATCGTCGGCGATGAACCCCCCGTTGGCGGTGTACACCATGTCAGGCAGCCCCGGAACGGGCTCGACGAGGTCCACCCGATGGCCCAGTCGAAGGTAGGTGTCGCGAAGGCGTTCCCACTGCGCCATCGCAAGGTGGACATCGACCGGTGCGGTGGTGTCCATCCACGGATTGATGGCGTACTCGACGGCGAAGAAGACCGGCGGCGTCATCGCATAGTGCCGCGTGGTGGGGGTCCGGATCGGTGCGTCGGCGTCTTGCCATGCCGGAGCAGCAACATAGTAGTCCGTCATGAATCAACGATATTTGCATCTCTAGACACAAGTAAGTGACGTTCATTGCGTCCATACTATTGATATATTGTGCAAATCCCACGCATGTAGACATTTATTGCATCGGACAGACGGCAGGCACCATGGATCGCTTGGACGACACCGACGAGCGCATCCTGCTCGAGCTGGCCGACCATGCGCGGGCCACGTTCGCCGAAATCGGTCAGAAGGTGAATCTCTCCGCGCCGGCGGTAAAGCGTCGCGTGGACCGGATGCTCGACAACGGTGTCATCAAGGGCTTCACCACAGTCGTTGATCGCAACGCGCTCGGCTGGAACACCGAGGCCTACGTGCAGGTGTTCTGCCACGGCACGATCGCGCCCGATCGGCTGCAGGAAGCTTGGGTGGATATCCCAGAGGTGATCAGCGCTGCAACGGTGACCGGCACCTCCGATGCGATACTGCACGTGCTTGCCCGCGACATGCAGCACCTGGAGACAGCCCTGGAACGCATCAGATCCAGCGCCGCCATCGAACGCAGCGAGAGCGTGATCGTGCTGTCCAACCTGATCGACCGGATGCGGCCGTGAACCTCAGCTGCTGAGGATCGTTTGAATCGCCACCCCCGCGCCGCCGGCCACGACGGCAATTGCCAGCGTCACCCAGTCCGAGAGCTTGGGATGCCGCGGATTGGCCGAAAGCTGACCGGTCCCGCCGCGGGCGGTGATCGCGTCGCCCATCTCATCGGCGCGCCGCAGCGTGACGGTGATGGTCGCGGCGAGCAGGTCGATGACCTCCATCCTGCGCTGCTGACGTTTTTCCTTGCGATTCTTCGGTATCGGCTTGGGCCGCAACCGCCGCGCTGCGTAGAGCACTTGAAATTCGTCGATCAGCATTGGGAAGGCGCGCAACGCGAGCGCCAAGGCCACCGCCCATTCGTCAACCGGCAGCCGCAGCACTCGCAACGGTCGACCCAAAGTCGCTAATGCAGGACCGATTTCGGCGACGTTGGTGGTGTAGGACACCAAACCTCCGAGCGCCAGCAGCACCAACGTCAGCGCGGTGATCCGCAGAAAATTCAAAAGTCCGCCGAGTCCCAACTCGAGGCTGCCGACCGCGATCACCGGACGTCCGCCGGCCAGTGCCGCGGTAATACCGCCGAGGGCCACCACGATCCACAACCACCCGGGTATCGACGGCAATGCGCCGCGCGGGATGTGGGCGATCCGAATCGCAGCCAGTACCAGGGCCGACATCAATCCGATCGTCACCCATCCCGGATAAAACGCCAGCAGCGCCGAAATACCGAAAACCACGAGCAGTTTGGTGCCGGCCCACAAGTCGTGGATGGGCGAGCCTCCCGGTATCGGGACCAACAGCACCACGGGACGGCCGGGCTTACGGGTCTGCCGCTGCGTGGGGGATGAAGTCGTCGTCACGCCACCCCCCCGGCGGTAGAGGCTGAGGCAGATTGCAATGTGCCGTAGCGCAGATGCAGGGTGCGCGGGCACAGGCTTTCCATCCCGACTGCGTCATGGGAGATGACGACCACCGTCAGCCCACTATCCCGGCGCAGATCTCCGAGC
>JAVROZ010000312.1:0-5659 GCA_032162485.1 Mycobacterium sp. | reverse complement strand
GGCACGATTACCTGTGCCAGTAGCGAGCAGGCCGGGATGAAGTGCACCGACAGCTCTGGCCACTTCTTCCGCGTTTCCCGGGACTCCTTCCAACTCGGCTGACCCCCGGTGGCTGAGCGCAACGCGTTTCGCGCGCTCCGGCTATGCCGCCGAGTCTCGCCGTCGCGTCAACGTGTTCGAAGGGCATGTCCGTTTGAAACTCGATATCGCCGGCGATATCACTCGAGGTGCAACCGCAGCGGATTTGCTACCTCTACGCGCCAATCCGCCCAATTGCCAACTGCGCGAACCGCTTCAGCGTTGTGCACGACGCGTACCCCTGGGTAATCCGCAACAGCCGATCGCCATTGAGCAGGACCACCAGTGTGGTGGACGGCGGTGTGGTCGTCGGTTCGTTGACGCAGGCGGTCTTGACGCCGATACCGTCGACGGCGGTGGTGCGCGGTGCGGACGTCGCCAGCGCAAACTCCGAGCCGGCATCGACGGCGAATGCGCCCGGCATTTGCAGGTCGATCTGCACGCCCTCCCCCACGTCGACCGGTTTGTCGTACAGGCAGGCGACATCGACCGATCCGGGTTGATCGCCAATGGGTTCCGCCGTGACGGGTCCGCCCAGAATGTCGGTGGCCTCCGCCGCGGTCACCCACGCGCAAGGCCGAAACACCGGCGACTGCGTCGCATCGACCTCGGCGAGCTCGACCATCACCGTGTCGTGGCGCCCGATCGGCGTGCCGGCCGCCGGGGACACAGCGGTGATGCGATAGGTCTTCTCCGCCGGCTTGGCGGGGCGATTGAGCGGGTCGTGCCCGTCCGGCGCGACGGCGTTGATGTTGTCGTAGCACCCGAGCGCCCCGTCCTTGGCCTGGTACAGAAGCCGTCCGATTACGTTCGGTATTGCCCGCGGCCAGGGTTGGGCGTCGCAGAGCTGCTGAACCGTCGTCGGACCTGTCGCCGTCGGCACGGTCGGTGACGGACTCGACCGCGCTGCTGCGCGGTGCACCGAACAGCCCGCCACCGAAACGGTCACGGCAACGATCGCGATCAGAATCAGACGCCGGTATCGGCGCGTGCTCCTTCCCGTCATAGGAGCCACAACAAGACTTGCGCAGCTACCGATCCCAAGATCGCAGGCGCTTTTCGGCCCGCGATTCAGGATGCGCTGGGGTGCAGGCTGATTTGAGCCGACCTAGATCCGTTTAACGTGATTGATCACGATGTTCTGCGTCGAGCACAGCCGGCAGGTCAGTGGGCGGAGCCTCAGTCGGAACTTCGACATCCGCAGTGCTTTTTCGCAGAACGGGTACCGGCAACCGCAGGAGAGGGTTATCCACCAGTCGGCCGAATGATCGGCTTCACCGCAGAACTTCCGGCAGATGCACGGAACGTCGGTTTCGAAGTCAAGCGCCGACAAAATCTCGACTTCTGGCAGAAGCGAGCACCCCCGGGACGTCATGAGTTGAAAGGGTAAAGCTGTAGTTGAGACTTTTCGGTGAGGCGCGCGAACGTGTCCGCAAGTTCGAGGGCCCACGCCGCCCAGCCACGGGCGCGGACCATCCCTCGGCGCCCAAATCTGCGTCAGGACGCTCGGCGAGCCGCAATCCTTTGAGTCTTGTAAGCGTTAGCCATGAGAGTCGCCCGGGTAAGTCGGCGGCCTTCAACACGCGACAACACGCGACCTGCGGCTCAGGCGTTCTTCGCTATCCGCCGGTCACACCCGCCGCTAGGGTCATGTCCGCACTCAGCGATGCGGCACCGTAGCGCACAGAAACGCGTGCGACTCTGCTAGGTGCAGGACTATGGTCGGGATAGTTGCTGGCGGGTCAGTAGGAGGGCTTGTTGGAAGGAACGCCGTTCGGACGGTATCGGCTCGTCGAGATGATGGGTCGCGGCGGCATGGGCGAGGTCTGGCGCGCCTATGACACCGACACCCAACGGTTCGTCGCGCTCAAGATCCTGTCCAGCGAAATTTCCAACGACGAGGTGTTCCAGCAGCGGTTCCGTCGCGAAGCGTATGCCACGGCCCGACTGAACAGTCCGCATCTGATCCCCATCCACACCTATGGAGAGATCGAGGGACGGCTGTACGTGGACATGCGACTGATTGAGGGTCGCGACCTGGAGTCGATGCTCAACCACGGGCCGCTGCCGCCCGCCCGGGCGGTGCGCATAGTCGAGCAGGCGGCCAAAGGATTGCACGCCGCACATAAGGACGGCCTGCTGCACCGGGACGTCAAGCCGTCCAACATCATGGTGGACGCCGACGACTTCGCGTATCTGATTGATTTCGGAATCGCCCGCGCGGCAGGCGATTTAGCCTTGACTAAGGTTGGTGACGTCATCGGCACCTACCACTACATGGCCCCGGAACGATTCAGCTCTGGAGAGTCGGATTCCCGCTCGGATGTCTATTCATTGGCATGTGTGCTGTACGAATGCTTGACCGCCGAGATGCCGTTTCCCGGTAAGACTTTGGAACAACAGATCGGCGGCCACCTGCGGACGCCGCCGCCTCGGCCGTCGAGCACCAATCCTGGGCTGCCGCCAGGGTTGGACTCGGTCATCGCAAAGGGCATGGCCAAGCATCCCGGTGATCGCTACGAGACCGCGGTGGAGTTGGCGCAGGCCGCAAAGAGTGCCCTCTCGGCACATACCGCACCTCGACCGCTGCCGGCTCCGCAACCGCAGACTCCGGCGCGGCCGCATACCCCTTCGTGGGCGCAGGCGCCCGCGCGCCCACAGCAGCCAGCCCCCAACTACATGCATTCCACGGCCCGCCCCGAGAGCCGTGCTCAAACGCGCACTCCGCCACCGCAGCACGTCGATCCCACCCCGACGATGGCGCGACCGATGCAACCCCTGTCCCCGGGCCCTCGGCAGGAATCGCCTGCCCCACAGCCGGCCGCGCCGCCGCGCAAGCAGTCGGCGCCGTGGTGGCGCCGCAAGGCCGTCGCCTTCTCTGCCGCCGCACTGCTCGCCGTGGCGGCGATAGTGGTGGCCTTGGTCGTCGTCAATGAGCCGAGTCCCAAGGGCGACGACGTCGTGCAGGTGACACTGCCGTTCACCGGGTTGCGCGACCCTCAGGGCCTGTCGGTAGATGGTGCCGGCACGGTGTACGTCGCCGACACACCGCGCAATCGGATCCTGGCCTTGTACCAGGGCAGCGACACCCCGGTTCCCCTGGCTTTCGAGGGCCTCAACTATCCGACGGGTGTCACAGCGGACGCCACCAACACGGTCTACGTCAATGACGCCGGCAATAATCGGGTGTTGAAACTTCAGCCGGGCCAACCCCAAGAGGTGCTGCACTTCACCGGTCTCGCCAAACCGACCGGCCTGTCGGTCGACGGTAGCCGCACGGTGTACGTCACCGACACGCCCAATAATCGGGTAATGGCGCTGGCCACCGGTTCCGATGCGCAGTACGAAGTGCCCTTCACGGGCCTGAACGCCCCGACGGGTCTGGTGGTGAGCAGCGCCGGGACGGTCTATGTTTCCGACGGCGGCAACAACCGGGTCCTGATGTTGCCCACCGACACCAAAAAGCAAGTGGCGTTGCCCTTTACCGGCCTCAAGCAGCCAGGCGGTGTCACCCTGGACAGCCAGGGCGCCGTCTACGTCACCGACACCGGGAACAGCCGGACGCTCAAACTCCCGGCCGGCTCCACGAATCAGGAGGAGCTGCACTTCACCGGGCTGGATAATCCGTGGGGTCTGGCGGTCGACAACGTGGGGACGGTCTATGTGGGCGGGCGCAACAATCAGATTGTGGCGCTGAGGCATAAGTAAATCCCGCTGACCCATACCCCAACCGGCGCCCTAAAGAAGGAGCTGTCCGCATGAGCGACGCCGAATTCCCGCTTGCCGGCCGGGTCGCCTACGTGACCGGGGCCGCCCGCGGCCAGGGCCGGTCGCACTGTGTGCGGCTGGCACGTGCCGGTGCCGACATCGTCGCGATCGACGCCTGCACACCGGTGGCCGAGCACAACGGCTATCCCCCGGCGTCGCCGGAAGATCTCTCCGAGACCGTCGGCCTAGTCGAAGGCGAGGGCCGCAAGATCCTCGCCGATCGGGTCGACGTCCGCGATCTGGCCGGCCAACAGCGCGTGGTGGCCAACGCGATCGAACAGTTCGGCCGCTTGGATATCGTGGTGGCCAATGCCGCTGTGCTGAACTGGGGCCGGCTGTGGGAGATCTCGGCCCAGCAGTGGCAGGACACCATCGACATCAACCTGACCGGTTTGTGGAACACGGTCAAATCTGTTGTGCCACCGATGATTGCGGCCGGCAACGGCGGATCGATCATCACGATCAGCTCGGCGGCCGGGATCAAGGCCGTCCCCGGCTGCGGCCATTACTGCGCGAGCAAGTTCGGTGTGGTCGGCCTGACCAATTCACTAGCGGTCGAGCTTGGCGAGTACGGCATCCGGGTCAACTCGGTGCACCCGTACGGCACCGACACTCCAATGGGCAACGACGTGTCGATGTATAAGACCTTTCAAGATCATCCGACCTACATCCACAGCTTCTCCCCCGGCGCGCTGCCGACGGATTCGCTGGCCGACCCCAACCTGGTGTCCGACATCGTGGTGTGGCTGGCCGGCGACTCCTCATCGCTGATCACCGCCGCGCAGATCCCCGCCGAGAAGGGATACCTGAAGATCTAATCTGCCTGCGCATCAGAACTATTCGTCGGTGACTGGTAACCAATCGGGTGCTGCGGTGCGACAAGTCTGTTAACAGTCGTGTCCATTCGTGTGTGATCGCGCCAAAAGAGGTAAACCTGTCAGATGTGAGTACCAAGACCAATGTCCCTGCTGTGAGCCTCTTGCGGCGCGCGCCGCGGCGTCCCCGGATGTTGGTCCTTGGTGTCCTGCTCGTGCTGTTGATCGCTGGGCTCACCGTCATCGGACTGAAGCTGGCACACCGCAAAGACAGCGCCCCGACGCAGACCGCTCAGCCGTCTCCGCCGTCGACCACCTTCGCCATTCCGGGCTGCTACAGCCGAGTGGTCCCGCCGGTCGAGCGGCCGGCGAAGCTCAACGTGGTGGGGTGTGCGAGCGTGGCCGTCGCGTTGCAGGATCTGTCGTGGAGTTCATGGGGACCGCAGGGCGCCGACGGGACCGGCGTGGCCGTGTTCAAGATCTGCGAGCCCAATTGCGCGATGGGCTATCAACTCAAAAACTTGGTTGTGGTGCATGCCTGGAATCCGCAACCGCCCCGGGCTAACTCCGGCTGCGGCGACGGTCTAAAGATTTTTGCCGACATGATTTTGGCCTTCGGCAAGGGTGTTCCGCCGGCCACCGCGCAGAAAATGAACACCCAATACAACGGAATGCCGGCGGCGCACTACACCGACTACACGGTCGACAAGCCGGATGCGCAATTTATTGGGTATACGTTTTGTTCGTAGGGCGCGGTTCCGGGCCGCAGCTAAAGATGCCTCTCTTTGGCCACTTCAGCCTCAATCGCTCGCCTAGTTAACATCTGCCCCAGATACCTGATTTCTCAACCGCTTTCGTCGCGATGCTTTCTCGGCAAACGCCTTCGAGCTGTCATACCTCCGTCGCATACTGGCGCCAGGGAGGAAGGCAGGGTGCGATGAAGTCACTCGTGGGTGGGACCTTTGGCAAGTACGAAGTGAGCCGGCTGCTCGGCAAGG
>JAVROZ010000311.1:0-8254 GCA_032162485.1 Mycobacterium sp. | reverse complement strand
GACCAGGGCGTGACGCTCACCGACGACGGTCGTTTCGTCGCACGCTACGGGCCTTTTCGCGCCGAAGCGCCGCTGTCTAACGTCCGCGACGCGCATGTCACCGGCCCCTTTCGCTGGTGGACCGCGGTCGGGCCCCGGTTGTCGTTTGTCGAGGACGGACTCACCTTCGGCACCAATGCGCAAGCCGGAGTGTGCATCCACTTCGATCCGCCTGTTCCACGCGTGATCGGGTTCAAAGATCATTCGGCACTGACGGTGACCGTCGCAGAGCCCGAAGCGCTGGCCGCGGCGCTCAAAGCCGGCTTGGAGACGTCGGACTGAAGGCGCGCCTCAGCCGCACCCCGCAGCCGAAAGATCGACCGACACAACAACACTCACGACGAGACCCGCCGTCAAGGCTCGGTCGTGCCCAACTCTGTCTGAAAGCGGCGCATCGCATCGATGAGGGCGGCAAAGACTCGGTGTGCGGCGGCCAAATCTGCGTCCGGCAGGTAGTCCAGGGCCGCGTGGGTATGCAGACCGAGCGGGGTGAAAAACGACCGCGCGGTCGCCAGGCCGGGATCGGAGTGCCGCAGAATCACTTTCCGCCGGTCGGCAGGGTGTGAATCACGGCGAATGTGGCCGGACTCGATCAGTCGATCCACCAGGTACGTAATCGCCGCGCCGGACAGGCCCATCCGGTGGCTCAGGTCGCCCGAAGTCATTGGCCGCCCAGCCGTTTCGGCAACCATGATGTGTAGCAAGGCGCGAAAGTCCGTAGGCCGGACGTCCTGCGTGAGCGCGAAAAGCCGACCGATCTGGTCGGACTCGGTCGACAACTCCCGCAGATCGGCCGTTATCAGCGATTCCAGGGCGTCGCGACCGTAAGCCTGCTCATCAGGATCCATTGCGATCTCAGCATATCTGGATCTGAGCTTCATTTCAGTTGATTAATGTTTAAACGACTGAAATGCTTGTGGGTGTGGCGTGGGAGGGAGTCGCCGCGACGCTGACAGGTCGGCGCTCATGGCTTTACGGATTGGGCGTTTTACTGCTGGCGAGCGGTTTCATGGTGCTGATCGGTGGTAACGCCGCAGCAAGCAAGGCGCCGTTATCGGTGCCCACCGACTCCGATTCCGCGAAAGTTGAGACGCTGTCCGCGAAGTTCCCCGGCGGTGACCGGGTACCGCTGATTCTGGTGGTCAGCCGCGCTGGCGGCGCCGACACCGACTCGGTGGCGTTGCGTCAGGCCACCGAAGTGGCCCGTGACCGGATGCTGGCGATCGCGCAGCCGGGCACGCCGGGGGCGCCCGTGGTCCTCTCGGCAGACGAAAAGGCCGCCATAGCGGTGGTGCCGATCAAAGCCAGCCTCTCGGGATTGACGCTTGACGACGCTGTCGCTGCGCTGCGCACCGCCGCCGGCAACGGGCTACCCGCGGGCATGTCCGCGCACGTCACCGGCGGACCCGCGTTCGGTGCCGATATCGCCGACGCCTTCACCAACGCCAACATCACCTTGCTGGCGGTCACCGCATCGGTGGTGGCGCTGTTGCTGATCGCCACCTACCGCTCCCCTGTGCTGTGGCTGGTGCCTCTGGTGGTGATCGGATTTGCCGACCGGGTCGCGAGTTCGGTGGGAACCGCGGTGGCGTCGTTGACCGGCCTGAGCTTCGACGGCTCCACGTCCGGCATCACCAGCGTGTTGGTGTTCGGCGCAGGGACCAATTACGCGCTGCTGCTGATTTCGCGTTATCGCCAGGAGCTTCGGAGCCACGCCGATCACCGTGACGCACTACGGCGTGCGGTGCGAACGGCCGGGCCGGCGATCGTGGCCAGCAACGCCACCGTCGTGCTGGCATTGTTGACCCTGATCTTCGCGTCCACACCGAGCACCCGCAGCCTGGGCGCACTGGCGGCATGCGGCCTGCTCGTGGCCGCGGCGTCTGTGCTGGTGCTCTTGCCGCCGCTGTTGGCGCTGTGCGGGCGGCGACTGTTCTGGCCATTCATCCCCAATCCGGACGGGTCAGCGACCCTGGATGCCGGACTCTGGCATCAGGTCGCGCAAAGCGTGGCCCGCCGTCCAGTTCTAATCGTCACGGTCACGGTCGCGCTGCTGGCCACCTTGGCCACCGGGTTACTGGGGGTCCGTATCGGCCTCTCGCAGACCGAACAGTTCCGCGTTAAGGCTGATTCGGTGGCCGGGTTTGAAATCCTGGCAGGCCATTTTCCGGCCGGGCGGGCCAATCCGACCGTGGTCGTGGCTCCCACCGCGAATGCCGGTGGGGTGCAACAGGCCATCAACGCGACGCCCGGCGTAGTTTCCTCAAACGAGGCGGGCCAATCTCAGACCGGACTGACCAAGTGGTCGGTGGTGATCGACGCCGCCCCGTCCTCCCCGCAAGCATTCAAAATCGTTGCAGCACTGAGGCATTCAACTCATGCCGAGACGGCCGATGCCCTGGTCGGCGGACCCGACGCGCAGGCGCTCGATGCGCGCGATGCTGCGGTGCACGATCGGATATTGCTCATCCCAGCGATCCTGGTGGTGATCCTGGTCGTCCTGTACGCGCTGCTCCGGTCCGCGCTGGCGCCGCCCACGCTGTTGGCCGCGACCATTCTGGGCGCTCTGGCTGCCCTCGGCCTCGGCGGCTGGGCCAGCATGCACGTGTTCGGCTTCCCCGCCCTGGACAACATCGCTCCGCTGTATGCCTTCCTCTTCCTGGCGGCACTCGGCGTCGACTACACCATCTTCCTGGTGACCCGGGCCCGCGAAGAAGCAGCCGAGCACGGAGCACGCGACGGCATGATTCGGGCGGTGTCGGCGACCGGCGGCGTCATCACCAGTGCGGGAATCGTTCTGGCAGCGGTCTTTTGCGTGCTCGGAGTGCTGCCGCTGATTGTGATGACCCAGCTGGGCATCATCGTGGGCCTGGGTATCCTGCTCGACACCTTCGTCGTGCGCACCCTGGTGATCCCCGCACTGTTCGCCGTGATCGGTGACCGCATCTGGTGGCCCACCGCTGTCTTGACTAACGAAGGGAAGCAAGATGAGTAAAGCAACTTTGGCCGGGACCGGGCTGGCCGTCGCCGCGGCGGCCACCACCGGCAGCGTCGCCAGCCCGGGCCGTACCCCAGGCTGGTACGCGCTCATTCGCAAGCCGCGTTACCAGCCGCCCAGCGTCGCTTTCCCGGTGGCCTGGACCACCCTGTACACCGATATCGCGGTCACGTCTGCGGTTGCCATCGACCGATTCCGCGCTACCGGACGCGAGGATAAGGCGCGCAGCTACATCGTGGCCCTGGGAATCAACTTGCTGCTCAACGCCAGTTGGAGTTGGTTGTTCTTCCGCTACCACAAGCTGGGGGCCTCGGCGCTCGGCGCCGCGGCTCTCACGGCCAGCAGCGCCGACCTTGCCCGGCGGGCCGCCGAGGCTGATCCGCGGGCCGGCGCAGCGTTGGCGCCGTACCCGCTGTGGTGCGGTTTTGCCACCGTGTTGTCCACCGACATCTGGCGACTCAACCGGTAGGAGCCGAATCATGCCCTCGCTGCTGTGGTTTCGACGCGACCTGCGATTGCGCGATCATCCGGCCCTGTTAGCGGCGTCCGAAAGCGACGCCAACACCGAGGTACTCGCTTGTTTCGTGCTCGATCCGCGCCTGGTGGCCTCGTCGGGGCCACGACGCCTGCAGTTTCTCGGTGATTCGCTACGGCAACTGAACGACGATCTAAACGGTCGACTGCTGGTGACGAGCGGCCATCCGGAGACGCGAATTCCGGAACTTGCCAAGGAGGTCGGCGCATCTGCCGTGCACATCTCCGAGGACTTCGCGCCGTTCGGGCGCCGGCGCGACGAACAGGTGCGCGACAAGCTGGGACCGATACCCCTGGTGCCCACGGGATCGCCTTATTTGATTTCGCCCGGGCGTGTGACCAAGGATGACGACACTCCGTACAAAGTGTTCACGCCGTTCTTTCGCCGATGGCGCGAACTCGGATGGCGGTCACCGGCGCAATCCGGCGCCGATTCGGCCCACTGGCTGGACCCGACGCAACTCACCGTCAAGCGGTGCGACATCCCCGACCCAGGGGCCACGCTGGACCTGCCTGCCGGCGAGGCGGCGGCACTGTCGCACTGGGCCAGTTTCGTCGACGAGGGGCTGCAGGGCTACGCCGAGGACCGTAACCGGCCGGACCTGCCGGGCACCAGCCGGATGTCAGCGCACCTCAAGTTCGGCACCATCCACCCCAGGACCCTGGCGGCAGATCTGGACCTGAAGCGTAAAGACGACTCAGCGCACTTGCGGGAGTTAGCCTTTCGCGATTTCTACGCCATGGTTCTGCATTACTGGCCGCACAGTTCCTGGTGGAATTGGAACAGAGACTTCGACGCCATCGAAACCAACACCGACGCCAAAGCCGAACGTCGTTTCGAGGCCTGGAAAGCCGGCGAGACGGGCTACCCGATAGTCGATGCCGGGATGCGCCAATTGCGGCAAACGGGTTACATGCATAACCGAGTGCGCATGATCGTCGCCTCGTTTCTGGTCAAAGACCTGCACCTGCCATGGCAGTGGGGCGCACGCTGGTTCCTGGAACAACTCGTCGACGGCGACATGGCCAACAACCAACACGGATGGCAGTGGAGCGCAGGATCGGGCACTGACGCTGCGCCCTACTTCCGGGTTTTCAACCCCACCACCCAGGGTGAAAAGTTTGATCCTGCAGGCGTTTACATCCGGCGCTGGGTACCCGAGCTCGAGGACGCAGCTGATGTCCATTTGCGAAAGGGCGACCGGCCGCCGGGATATTGCGCACCGATCGTGGATCACGCGGCCGAACGCGCCGAGGCATTGCGCCGCTACGGCGAGATCAGCTGAAGCCCTTTGACCGCGGTCCCTCCAGAGCCTCGTTCCAGTGCGTCTTCTCGCCTGCTCCGCGCCGGGCGTCGGGCAGCTCCGGCACACCACGCCAAAGTGTCAGTGCCTCTACGAAGTGGGCCACCGCTTGGCTGGTGTCGTCGGCGGCCGCGGTATCACTGCCCATTTTCGCGGTCGACTTGTCGCGAAGCATCAATGTCGGTCGCGTCGGCGGTCCAGCCAGATCCCCGCTGCGATATGAAGCCGTCACCTGAGGGTTTACCTCCGCGGAGGGTGTCTGGGCCGCCGCCGACCTTCACCGGTCGTGGGTCGGTCGGCTTACTCTTCGACGTCATCCTGGTTTACGTTGCGCTTCGAGCGCACAGCCGGCCGCGTCGACCGCCGCCGCGGAATGCGGTCTGAGATGCCACTCAGCGAAATGACCATCCTGTTGAGGGTATCGACAACAGACTCGAGGGTGTCGGCGGCGGGCGTCACCGCCTCCACGGCGGGCTGGAGCCGACTCAGGATTTCAGCGGCTTCGGTGAGTTGTTCAAGCGGTCCATTCTTCGCCAGCAGCTTGTCGATAATGCCGTCCTCGACAAAAATCCGCTCGATAATGCCGTCCTCGGCGAACATACGCTCTAACGGCCCGTCCTCTGCGAGCACCCGATCTACGAGCCCACCGGGTGCGAGGACCCGCTCCAGCGAGGAGCTACCTGCGATGGATACCCGATCGAGTAACCCGCCGGGCGCGTCCAACAGATCGACAACCCCACCCGGACGCATCAGCTTGTCCGCCGGACCGCCGCGGACCAGAGCGCGCCCCATCGCCCTGTCCTTTTCGGTCAATTCGGCAACTCGGTTCGCGCCCACGATTGCGCCACGAAGCGGAAATAGATCGGTAATCGGGTCTACCGTCTCCGAGCCGTCCTCGCCCAAGGATTGCTTCACAGCCCCGAGCGCCATGGCCGCAGCGGCGAGTCCGGCATCGGCAGCCTTGATGCCGGCCCGAACTGGGGCTATCGCTACGCCGACAACGAGCTCGCTGATATTCACGCGGCAAGTGTATGGCTCAAGTTGGTCTCCATGGGCGACGGCGCCCGCGGTGCTTCGGTCGATTCGTTATCCGTCGGACTGATACCGCCCCCGTCTATCAAGACCGTGAGGAAAGACGAAATTTTGCCCGGACCTCTCACCGTCGCCCGACGGTCGTACGGCACCGGTGACTGGAGGCGATCAATGCACGAACCGATTTCACGCAGATGGCTTAGGATGAAATAGGCTAACCGAATCTAAATAAGTGCCGTATAGTTCACCGGATGCCATTTTGGATTTACGCGAAAAGAGACTGTCGATGACGTCGGATCATACGCATAGCACCGGGTTCGATTGGGATCAGATAGTGAAAATGCCCATCGCGAGCAAAGAATGGCACAAAGGACGGCAGGTTCTTAATTTCTACCCGATGGATAAAGATTATCGGGATTCGCCGACGGCGCGGGCGTTCGTGACGACTTACTTCACCAATGCAGAGGCTCTGAACACAGATGCGTCAGTGCTCAAATTCGGGTCCGATCATGTTACGCTGCGCGGAGCTTTCCTGGAGATGGGTGTGTGTACGGGAAAAACCATCAACTTCATTGCCGCGCTGAACCCAGAGCAACATATCTGGGGATTTGATTCGTTTCAGGGGCTTCCGGAAGAGTGGACTCGCACCGACCTCACCTTTCCCCGCGGGTCTTTTCGCGTAAATGTCGAGGGATGGATGCCACCGGTTCTTCACAACGTCTCGCTGGTTAAGGGCATGTTTGGTGATACGCTTCCGCATTTCAAAGAACAGGTTTTGAAGTCTAACCCAATCGCTTTCCTGCACGTCGATTGCGATATATATTCTTCGACGAAGGAGGTTTTCCACCAGCTCGCTGATAGTATCGTGTCCGGCACTGTAATCGTTTTTGATGAATTCTATAATTACCCGGAAGCCGAAATGCATGAATTCAAGGCATTCCAGGAGTTCCTGGACGCGACCGGAAAAAGGCCCATTTATATCGCATATAATCAGTACTTTGAACAAGCGGTCGTCCGAATAGCCTGACACCTACTGCCTGTACGCCGTCCCGAACGCCGACGGACGTGTGCGCGAAAGGTGCTGAATCAACCTCTTATGACCGTTCTTCGCGGGTTCGAGCCCCGCCCGCCCCACCAAAGACCTGTTTGCGCCGGCTGAATTACTGCAGCGCTCGGCGCTCGGGCTGCAACCAGGACCCACGTCCACATATGTCGGGAAGCCGCAACCGTCCAAGCGGTATCAGTTACTCGAACGATAGGGTGTCGGTTTCGTCAGCGTCACCTCGCGCGGCTTACCCACAGCCGGCGCCTGCGAGCAGGGTCGTCAGGTGACGGTCGCCACTTCGGCAACAATCAGGCTGTTAGCCGGCGGAACATGCCCGCCGTGGCGCGACGTCGCCCATCGGCCCCCGATGTTCCCGGCCTAGACCCGGATCACTCGGCTCGCGGGGCCATGCTCGAGCCGGTGCCCTCACATGAGGCCCATGATTACGGTAATCAGACCGCCGCCATGGACACCCGGCGCTCTTCTCACGATTCCCCACGTGCGACTACGGTATGCAGCGGAAACGCCGCACATTTTACCCATAGAAATATGGCACGCTAATCTCGCGTCCCGGCACGCTATAAAGCCATGGTGTGTCAGCTTTTGCTGACATTCACGCCACGCGGTTTTGCGGGTCCAGTTTCGCAACAGCGACTTGGCATGCGACTATCAGCCGATTCACGGTTGTCACAGTTGTCGGGATTCTTCAATAGCCAGGGAGGCGCGCGAAATGGCGCAGATCGTTCGAACGTTGTTGGTCTCGGGTGCGGCCGCCGGCCTGATGGCTGGCGCCGGAGGTTGTAGCTTCTCGACCGGATCGTCCTCGGCGCACGCCGTGAGCAAGGACGATGTCGTTCAACAGATCACCGCCAAGATGACCGACGCCCAGGGCAATAAGCCCGAGTCGGTGACCTGCCCCGGTGACCTCCAGGCGAAGGTCGGCGCACAACTGAACTGCGAGATGAAGGTCAAAGACTCGAAGTACGTCGTCAATGTCACCGTCACCAGCGTCGAGGGCAAGAACGTCAAGTTCGACATGGTGGAGACGGTCGATAAGGACCAGGTCGCCCACATCATCAGCGACAAGTTGTATCAGCAGGTGGGCGACCGGCCCGAGTCGGTGACCTGCCCGGAGAACCTCAAGGGCTTCGAGGGCGCCACGCTGCGCTGCCAACTCACCGACAACAGCAAGAAGTACGGCATCAACGTCACGGTCACCACCGTCGTCGGGGGCGATGTCAACTTCGACTTCAAGGTCGACGACCAGCCCGAATAGGCCCAGAGGCACCGAGGAGCCCGTAA
>JAVROZ010000310.1:0-3581 GCA_032162485.1 Mycobacterium sp. | reverse complement strand
ACGAACGCCCCCTCCAGCGCGGGGGCCTCCACCCACTCCTGATCCTGCGAGCCGGGCCTTCGTACCGGCAGCACCTGCAGGCCCCGGCTACCCGGCTCGGCCAGCAGCAGTGTGAGCACCCCGGAGTCCTTGTGTGCACCGACACCCTGGGGACTGGCGGCGCGAGCCGGGTACCGCACGATCTTGATCAGCGTCGCGGGTGCCTCGGCGAAAGCCGCGTCGAACACCTCCGGCGGGCTGCCCAACGAAGCCGCCCAGTGCCGCAGCAGGATGCGCGAAACCGAGGACAGCGCACCATCCCATTCGGCGATGATCCCCGGCAGCTCCGGCAGCGCCGCCGGCCACTGATTGGGACCCTGCAGCCACAGGTAGTCGGGCTTGCCGGGACCTCCGACCGGGGGACGCTCGGGCCCGACGTCGATCTGTTCACGCCAGTCGATCTCGCCCCGGGTCAGCTCACCTCCGAGCCGGGTGTAGCCGCGGAAATGGGGGCTGCGCACCATCGCGATCGCGTCCTTGTCGGCGTCCGGTAGTGCAAACAGTCGCCGGGCCGCGCTGAGCACTCTGGCGACCAACGCCTGCGCCACCCCGTGGCCGGTCAGATAGAAGAAACCCACCTCGTGAGCGGCCTCCCGGAGGCCCTTGAGCAGCCTGTCGGGATCCGCGTGCAGATCCACCACCGGAAGGGTCGTGACGCTCCCCACACTAGCCATCGCGTTTATCATCGCCGCAGGTGAAGGGGGATGCTAGGGCTAAAATCACCGCTATCCCAACCGGTTGGTTAGTTAGCCAGTGAAATATAGCTCACACTCGCTTGCGTTGAAGTTACCGATCGGTATATTTTTAACAGTGTTACTGGTGGGTAACTTAGCCCTAGTACCCAACCACGCGTGGCATTCTCAATGAGGAGGACCATATGAGCCACTACAAGAGCAACGTGCGCGACCAGGAATTCAACCTCTTCGAGGTACTCGGTGTCGACAAGGCGCTAGGCCAAGGCGAATTCAGCGACTTGGACGCCGACACCGCCCGCGAAATGCTGGCGGAGATCAGCCGTATCGCCGAGGGACCGGTTGCCGCGTCGTTCGTCGAGGGCGACCGTAACCCGCCGGTTTTCGACCCCGCAACGCACTCCGTGACGCTGCCGGAGTCCTTCAAGAAGTCAGTCCGCGCGGTGATCGATGCCGGGTGGGACAAGGCCGGCCTCGACGAGGTCCTCGGCGGCATGCCGATGCCCCGGTCCTTGATGTGGGCGCTGCACGAGCACATTCTCGGCGCCAACCCCGCGGTATGGATGTACGCCGGCGGCGCTGGTTTCGCCCAGATTCTCTACCACCTCGGCACCGAGGAGCAGAAGAAGTGGGCGGTGCTGGCCGCCGAGCGCGGCTGGGGATCGACCATGGTGCTCACCGAGCCGGACGCCGGCTCGGACGTCGGAGCCGGTCGCACCAAGGCCATCCAGCAGGAGGACGGCACCTGGCACATCGACGGGGTCAAGCGGTTCATCACCTCCGCGGATTCCGGCGACCTGTTCGAGAACATCTTCCACTTGGTGCTAGCGCGCCCCGAAGGTGCCGGACCAGGCACCAAGGGCCTGTCGCTGTTCTTCGTGCCCAAGTTCCTGTTCGACACCGAGACCGGCGAGCCGGGCGAGCGTAACGGCGTGTTCGTCACCAACGTCGAGCACAAGATGGGTCTCAAGGTGTCGACGACCTGTGAGCTGTCCCTGGGGCAGCACGACGTGCCGGCTAAGGGCTGGCTGGTCGGTGACGTTCACGAGGGTATCGCGCAGATGTTCGAGGTCATCGAGCAGGCGCGCATGATGGTCGGCACCAAGGCGATCGCCACGCTGTCGACCGGCTACCTGAATGCGTTGGAGTATGCCAAGTCCCGCGTGCAGGGTGCCGACCTGACCCAGATGACCGACAAGACCGCGCCGCGCGTGACCATCACGCACCACCCCGACGTCCGCCGGTCCTTGATGACCCAGAAGGCGTACGCCGAAGGTCTTCGTGCGCTTTACCTCTACACCGCGACGTTCCAGGACACACCGGTCGCCGAGGCTTTGCACGGGGTGAGCCCCGAGTTGGCGGTCAAGGTCAACGACCTCTTGCTGCCGGTGGTCAAGGGCGTCGGCTCTGAGCAGGCCTACGCCAAACTCACCGAAAGCTTGCAGACCCTTGGTGGTTCCGGCTTCCTGCAGGACTACCCGCTCGAGCAGTACATCCGGGACGCCAAGATCGACTCCCTGTACGAAGGCACCACCGCGATCCAGGCACAGGACTTCTTCTTCCGCAAGATCGTCCGCGACAAGGGTGAGGCACTGGCCTACGTATCCGGCCAGATACAGGAGTTCGTCGATAGTGAGTCCGGCAACGGGCGGCTGAAGGGTGAGCGCGCGCTGCTCGCCAAGGCACTGACCGACGTGCAATCGATGGCCGCAACTCTGACCGGCTACCTGATGGCCGCGCAGGAGGATGTGACCAGCCTGTACAAGGTCGGCTTGGGCTCGGTGCGCTTCCTGATGAGCGTCGGCGACCTGGTCCTCGGCTGGTTGTTGCAGCGTCAGGCCGCGGTGGCAATCGAGGCGCTGGACGCCGGTGCCACCGGTGCCGAGCGGTCCTTCTACGAGGGCAAGCTCGCGGTCGCGTCGTTCTTTGCGAAGAACTTCCTGCCGTTGCTGACCAGCACTCGCGAGGTCATCGAGACCCTGGACAACGACATTATGGAGCTCGACGAGGCTGCCTTCTAGGACGAGCCTTACCGGCCAGGCAACGCAAAATCCCCCGTCTGCGGACGGGGGATTTTGTGTGTCTGGGTCTTCTCGGCGGAATGCAAAAGACCGCCGCTGGATCCCCTCACTCCAGCGGCGGTCCTTTTCGTTCGCCCGTCTCCGCTGACCGGCGGTCGATCTTGGGGATTGCCCCGCGTTGCCGTCGGGGTCGGGGGGTCAGACACCAACACGGGGCTATCCGGACCTCCGAATACCCAGATGTCCCGTAAACAAACCACCCGACCGAAAAATCTGCGCAGGTAATTCTTTCTCCCGGTTACGCCTCGAGAATGGCGGCCACGCCCAGCCCACCTGCGGCACAGATGGAGATCAGCGCGCGAACGGTTTTCTTGCTCCCTGCCTCGGCTTTCTTCTCCGCGAGCTGCTTGGCGGTCTGTGCCAGAATCCGTCCACCAGTGGCGGCGAATGGGTGCCCGGCGGCCAGCGACGAGCCGTTGACGTTGAGCTTGGACCGGTCGATGGAACCCAGTGCCGCGTCCAACCCCAGCCGCTCCTTGCAGTATTCCTCCGACTCGAACGCCTGCAGGTGCGCCAACACCACAGACGCAAAAGCCTCGTGGATTTCGTAGAAGTCGAAATCCTGCAGTTTCAGACCGTTGCGTGCCAGCAGCCGCGGAACCGCGTACGTGGGCGCCATCAAGAGGCCGTCGTTCCCGTTGACGTAGTCGACGGCAGCCGTTTCGGCATCGACGAAGTAGGCCAAGGGAGGCAGCGAATGGTCGGCCGCCCACTGCTCGGTGGCCAGCAACGCGACCGACGCGCCGTCGGTCAGCGGAGTCGAGTTCCC